>NZ_JAVYJF010000008.1:0-228766 GCF_032621715.1 Pseudomonas sp. zfem004
GGGYTKCCCCGCGATGGGCTCAATCGCGGGGCAAGCCCGCTCCCACGGACCGCTTGAACTCTCAGTACAGGTCCACCGGGTCGACATCCAGCGACCAGCGCACTTGCCGCCCCGAAGGCATCTGCTCCAACACTAGCAACCAGGCACTGATCAGTCGATGCAACTGAGCCCGGGCATTGGCCTGGAGCAACAGTTGCGCGCGGAATCGCCCCGCTCGTCGCTCCATGGGCGCGGGCACCGGGCCCAGCAGCTCGATGCCATGCAGGCCCTGTTCGGCCAGCACGCGCTCGGCGGCGGCGCAGGCTTCGTCGAGGAAGCCTTCGGCCTGGCCGGGCTTGTGCGCATCGGCGCGCAGCAGGGCCAGGTGGGCGAACGGCGGCAGGCCGGCTGCGCGGCGCTCGCTCAGGGCCTGTTCGGCAAAGGCGAAGTAGCCCTGTTCGGTCAGTTGCACCAGCAACGGATGGTCGGCCAGGTGGGTCTGCACGATAACCTTGCCCGGCTCTTCGGCGCGCCCGGCGCGGCCCGCCACCTGCACGATCAGCTGGGCCATGCGCTCGCTGGCGCGGAAGTCGCCGGAGAACAGCCCGCCGTCGGCATCGAGGATCGCCACCAGGGTCACCCGCGGGAAGTGGTGCCCCTTGGCCAGCATCTGGGTGCCGACCAGGATGCTCGGCTGGCCGCGCTGGATGGTGGTGAACAGGTTGTGCATGGCGTCCTTGCGCGAGGTGCTGTCGCGGTCCACGCGCAGGATCGGGTAGTCGGGGAACAGCACCTTCAGGCGTTCTTCGGCACGTTCGGTGCCGGCACCTACCGGGCGCAGGTCGACGTGGGCGCATTGCGGGCATTGCAGCGGCAGGCGCTCGTCGTAACCGCAGTGGTGGCAGCGCAGCACGGCCGAGCGCTGGTGCACGGTCATGCGCGCGTCGCAGCGCGGGCATTCCGAAAGCCAGCCGCAGTCGTGGCACAGCAGGGTTGGGGCGAAGCCGCGGCGGTTGAGGAACACCAGCACTTGTTGGCCGGCCTCCAGGGTCTGGCGAATCGCTTGCTGCAGCGGGCCGCTGATGCCGCTGTCCAGTGGCAGGCTGCGCACGTCCAGGCGCATGAAGCGCGGTGCGCGCGCACCGCCGGCACGCTGGTTCATGCGCAGCAGGCCGTAGCGGCCGCTGTGGGCGTTGTGCAGGCTCTCCAGCGACGGGGTGGCCGAGCCCAGCAGGATCGGGATGTTCTCCTGGTGCGCGCGCACCACCGCCAGGTCGCGGGCGTGGTAGCGCAGGCCTTCCTGCTGTTTATAGGAGCCGTCGTGCTCCTCGTCGATGATGATCAGCCCCGGGTTCTTCATCGGCGTGAACAGCGCCGAACGGGTGCCGATGATGATGTCCGCCTCGCCATCGCGGGCCGCCAGCCAGGCGTCCAGGCGCTCGCGGTCGCCCACTGCCGAGTGCAGCAGGGCGATGCGTGCGTTGAAGCGTTGCTCGAAGCGCTGCAAGGTCTGCGGGCCGAGATTGATCTCGGGGATCAGGATCAGCGCCTGTTTGCCGGCCTCCAGGGTTTCGCGGATCAGTTGCAGGTAGACTTCGGTCTTGCCGCTACCGGTGACGCCGGCCAGCAGGAACGCGTGGAAGGCGCCGAAGCCTGAACGCACGGCCTCGAAGGCGGCGCGCTGTTCTTCGTTGAGCGGCAGCTCCGGCTGGGCCAGCCAGTGCTCGTGACGGGCCTGTGGCAGGTGCCGGCGGGTTTCGACCTCGACCAGCTCCTTGGCCAGCAGCAGGTCGAGGCTGTCCTTGTTCAGGCCGAGCTTGCTAAGCAGGCTGTGGGCCACACCGTGCGGGTGCTGCGACAGCGTCTTCAGGGCTTCGCGCTGGCGCGGCGCGCGGGCAATGCGCGGGTCTTCAAGGCGTGCCCCGGCGGCGACATGCCAGAAGCGCTCCTGGCGCACTTCGGCCGGCTCGCCCTGGCGCAACAGGGTGGGCAGCGCCCAGTTCAGGGTGTCGCCCAGGCTGTGCTGGTAGTACTGCGCCGTCCACAGGCACAGCTTGAACAGCGCCGGCGGCAGGGGCGAAACCGGGTCGAGCAGGGCGCTGGCGGGTTTGAGCTTGTCCGCCGGCACTTCACTTTTGTCGGCTACCTCCACCAGCACACCGATCATTTCCCGGCGGCCGAACGGCACGCGAATGCGCATGCCGGGGGTCAGCGTCTGGCGAGCCATGCTTGCGGTGGCCCGGTAGTCGAACAGGCGACGCAGGGGCGAGGGCAGGGCAAGGCGCAGGATGACGTCGGACACGCGGAAGGTCTCTGGAGGGCGTTTCACAAATCAGGCGAGCCTAGCAGACGACGGTCGGTGCAAGCGACAACTTGCGCTGGCGTCGCGCTCTGGTATTATTCGCCGCCTAATTACGTGCGGTATTCAACAATAGGTGTTGGGTGGCGGCACGCAGCTCGAGGAAGTGACCATGAAAGCAGATATTCATCCGAACTACGAAGTAGTTGCAGTCACCTGCAGCTGCGGCAACAAATTCGAAACCCGTTCGACCCTGGCCAAGCCGCTGGCGATCGACGTGTGCTCCCAGTGCCACCCGTTCTACACTGGCAAGCAGAAAGTCCTGGACACCGGTGGTCGCGTACAGAAGTTCGCCGATCGCTTCGGCATGTTCGGTGCCAAGAAGTAAGATGCGCATGGCGAAGCCTTCGGGGTTCGCACTGTTGCAGAAGAAGGCGTCCCTTGTGGGCGCCTTTTTTGTGGGCGCGATTTGGCATTTGCCGGCCCTGGCCTTCTGCCCGTTGCCGGACAGCCCGCAGCAGGTGGCGGTGCGCCATGTGGTCGATGGCGATACCGTTCGCCTGGTTGATGGCCGCAGTGTTCGCCTGATTGGTATCAATGCCCCGGAAGTCGCAGGTAAAGGGCGGCCCAGAGAGCCCTATGCCGACGCGGCCAAACGCCGCCTGCAGGCGTTGATCAAGGCCAGCGATGGCCGGGTCGGGCTGGTGCCCGGGGTTGAGGGCAAAGACAAGTACGGGCGCACCCTGGCGCATATCTACAGCCGTTCTGGCAACAATCTTGAAGCACAACTGCTCAGCGAGGGCTTGGCCTACCGCATTGCATTTGCGCCGAATACGCGCCTTGCCGGGTGTCAGCAGCAAGCTGAACAGGCAGCGCGCAAGGCGCGTCTGGGGCTCTGGCGGCAATCGCCGGTGCTGCGTGCACGGGATGTGCGCCAATCCGGTTTTGCGCTGATCAGCGGCAAAATCAATGGCATCGAGCGCAATAGCGGCGGTGTCTGGCTGGAGTTGGACAACAGCGTGGTGGTGCGGATCCCCGCCCGTCTGCAGCGCAACTTCCCCGCCAGCTTCTTCGCTAACCTCAAGGGACGCCAGGTCGAAGCGCGTGGCTGGGTGCTGGATCGTTCCCGCAAGGGAGGGCTCAAGCCCGGGCAGCGACGCTGGGTGTTGCCATTGACCGATCCGAGTATGTTGCAGCCTGCCTCTGGCTAAATAGTTGTAGACAGTTTGCTATTGGATTGTACACACTAGGCTTTCGCAAGCCCCGTGGGTTATAGCGTAAAGTCGTAGGCCAAAGGCCTTGACACTAGTGACCGGGCAGTCTTGTCGCCCCCCGGCACTTTGCGTATCCTCGGCGGTCCGTCAGAACAGTAAATAGCGGAATGCCCATCATGTCAGACCTGAAAACCGCCGCTCTCGAATACCACGCCCAGCCCCGTCCGGGGAAACTGAGCGTCGAGCTCTCCAAGCCCACCGCCACTGCCCGTGACCTCGCCCTGGCCTACAGCCCAGGCGTCGCCGAACCGGTGCGCGAGATTGGTCGTGATCCAGAGCTGGCCTACAAATACACCGGCAAGGGCAACCTGGTTGCGGTGATTTCCGACGGTACCGCGATCCTCGGTCTGGGTGACCTGGGCCCGCTGGCCTCGAAGCCGGTCATGGAAGGCAAGGGTGTTCTGTTCAAGCGTTTCGCCGGTATCGACGTGTTCGACATCGAAGTCGAATCGGAAAGCCCACAGGCCTTCATCGACACCGTTCGCCGCATCTCCATCACCTTCGGTGGCATCAACCTCGAAGACATCAAGGCACCTGAGTGCTTCGAGATCGAGCGCACCCTGATCGAACAGTGCGACATCCCGGTGTTCCACGATGACCAGCACGGCACCGCGATCGTTACCGCGGCCGGCATGATCAACGCTCTGGAAATCGCCGGTAAAAAGCTCGAAGACGCCAAGATCGTCTGCCTGGGCGCCGGCGCTGCCGCCATCTCCTGCATGAAACTGCTGGTGAGCATGGGCGCCAAGGTCGAGAACATCTTCATGATCGACCGCAGCGGCGTGATCCACGCCGGCCGTGACGACCTGAACCAGTACAAGGCCCAGTTCGCCCACGCTACCGACAAGCGTACCCTGGCTGACGCCCTGGACGGTGCCGACGTGTTCGTTGGCCTGTCCGGCCCGAACCTGCTGAGCGCAGAAGGCCTGAAGTCGATGGCGGCCAACCCGATCGTGTTCGCCTGCTCGAACCCAGATCCAGAGATCTCCCCGGAGCTGGCTCACGCCACCCGCAGCGACGTGATCATGGCCACCGGTCGTTCCGACTACCCGAACCAGGTCAACAACGTACTGGGCTTCCCGTTCATCTTCCGCGGTGCCCTGGACGTTCGCGCCAAGCGCATCAACGAAGAAATGAAGATCGCCGCCGCCGTCGCCCTGAAGGACCTGGCCAAGCTGCCGGTGCCGAAGGAAGTCTGCGACGCCTACGGCGTACAGGCACTGGAATTCGGCCGTGAGTACATCATCCCGAAACCACTGGATGCACGCCTGATCACCGTCGTTTCCGATGCCGTGGCCAAGGCCGCCATCGAGTCCGGCGTGGCGACCCTGCCGTATCCGAAGCACTACCCGCTGAAAAGCGTGGATGACGTGTTCAACGGCTGATTCAGCCGTAGCGTCATGAAAAAGCCCCGGCTCGTGAGAGTCGGGGCTTTTTTGTTTGACTGGACACTTATCAACCTTTCAAAAGGCCGCGCGCACGCATCGGGCCCTTTTTCATATCAAGTTCAGAGGGTCAGACGGATCGCTCTCGGAATCGAGCATGGCTAAGATCTCGTCGAAGGACACTTTGATTACCGGCGGCTCGCTTGAGGGAAGTTCGGCGGGGGCCATGGCAAGCTGCTCTTCGCGGTTGTTCACGTCATGGGTGTGCCAACGGGCGAGGAGGGTTTCGAGTTCTGGGTGGTTGGCGAGCGAGCCGTAGACCTGGGCTGCGGTGACGGTGGTGGTGGCGAGCGCAGAGAGTCGCGTCAGGGTGGCTTCGAGTCGGCGGCGTTCCTCGTGCATGATTTGCAGCCGACTTTCATGTTGGCGACGGTGTGGGTCCGCATGCTTGATCGACGCCTGCATGCGCTGGATCTGTTCATCGAATGAAACCAGCATTGCGCGGATCAGCGTCAACTCACGGCGGGTGACCGGGGGCGTGTTGGCCTGCAGGACCTCTTGATGGCGGCGCAACGCGGCCCAGCAGGCGGGAATATAGGCCACCATGAAATGGTCGCCGACACGGAACAACTGATCCATGAAGGCCATGCGTTCGGGCAGGCCGTGCTCGTGACGCAGCATGCGGTCGCACAGCGCTTGCTCGGTGATGGTCTCGCAGCCCGGCGTCCATAGCACGGCGGACTGGCGGCCCGGTGCGAAGGGAATGCTCATGAAATGGCGCAATTCGCCATGGTGCTCGTAGGACTCGGCTAGTTCGAAACCGAGGCTGGTGAGCACCGTCTTCACGCCCAGGGGCGCTTGCATATGGGCCTGTGCGATATCCTGACGGACCCGCTCGAAGGGCCGGTGCATCCAGCTGGCGGGGACACTAGGGACCGGGTCGTTGTCGTTGACGATGCGGTGATGGACCAGGTCGGCGGCGCCTCGCATGAAGGTGGCGTCGCCGGCGCGAGGGGCGCCGTAGGTGTAGAGCTGGATGTCGATGCCTTCCACTTGGCGACGAAGCATTTCTGCCAGAAGTAAAGCGACCGCACCGCCGAGGCTGTGGCCACAGATGACCAGTTGTTGACCCGTGTAGAACCTGTCCATGTACTCCCGTGCGAAAGCGTATGCTTGCGTAGCGGACCCATAAAATCCTCGATGAACTCGACCTGCCCCTTCACGAAATTCGACCTGTAACGCATCAAAATCTCGAAGTGCATCGGCCATGAATTCGCTGGTACCCCGGACTGCTATCAAAATTTGATCTGATGTGTGAGTGGCAAATGCTTGGGTATCCGTCGCGTTGAACTTGTTTCGATCATCAAGAAAATGAAGCTTGGCGGGGTGCTCTTGAAGGTCTTCCCGACTCGGATGGTTGTAGGGATACAGGTCGGGATCAAAAGGCGCGATCTCCCACCGCTGCGAGTACGGTACTTCTTCATAGAACGGGTAGAACGACTGCGTCAGTTTTGTATCGACCCTCCAGATCTCCCTGAATGCACTTAGCGATTCGGCAAACCAGTTGCCTACACTGGGCTCATGGGGGAAGCTGACTGTCGATGACCGGACTGGGTGCCCGTCCGGTTCTTGTCCGAACGGCGAATAGCTCAGCGTGGCCATGAGTGCCAACTGATACATGTTCAGCACGCAAAAACTTGGATCCTTCGAAAGCACCAACCGCAAGGCGCGCAGGGGGCGGACTTCCAGCACCGTGTGCTGGTTGGGCCGCAGGCACACACCGTGGGCACCATGCCCGCGCATGAGTTTCTTGGCGTATTCCTCAGGAGGAAAGTTAGACTTCGTCGCAGGAGGTAGATGACAGGTGTGCTGGACAAGGTCACGCACCTCCACTTGGAGAAATCGATCACACTTCGCGTAAGCAGGATTGTCTTCGGTTCGCGAACCATTCGTTTTTTTAAACTGCGTATCTTCCGCTCTAACCTGCAAATCCGTTATTTGCAGTGGATAAAATTCTCGATCAATAAAACCCTTATATAGCTTATCAGTACCACCAAAGAGCGTAGAGAATTTTATAACTAGCCCGCCGCTGTAGTGCCTCGAAATAACAGCGTTCCCTTCAATATCCAGCACGCCCGTGTGGGTTATACCCTCCCGGTCGATCGCTTCATAACTCAATCCTGCGTATGGCTCACCTCGCCCAAATTCGTCAACCAATTGAAAGCTGGTTCTACAGTCCTCTATAGGGCACGCAAAAATCTTGGAATTAATAGGCGACGACAGCTCATCAAGAAGCTCCTTCATAACGCTCTACTCCTTACAGCCTGGATGTATCGTGCAAACCTCGCCGTTCGGACCGGTGAAGTGGCTGAAATTTGATGTGTTTCCATCGCAAAATGCATAAGGATCTTCAAAGCCATCCCCCATACACCTCTTCCATCCATTAGCAAACTGAACCCACCTATTTCGCTCGCCCGGTTTTTCCTCATCAAGTAAACGAATATTCATCTTTATGGTTTTTCCCGGTAATTGATCCAGTGTATAGACGGCATACACTACATCCAAGCCGACCTCCCCGCGGCTTGCGTCCTGCCTGCAACTCAATCCCTTTGACAGCTGGCGTTTCTTTCCCATCGTTCTAAATCTCCAATAGCACTCACCATAGAAAGTATCCTCATCGCTTTTTGTGAGTGTTCGTTTATTCTTACCTTCATATTGCGAGTAAACAGTCAGGCCGGCGCGTGTGTAGCTATCCGTTCTGTCTACAGGGGTGGCATCAGACCATCGAGCAAATATTTTAATATCGATTTTATCCAAGACCATCTGACACCCCTTTATCAGGGTGCGTATTGGTATTTTTATTTCCGGGTTATATTCGCCCAGCCAAGGCCGGTTGAATTCCGGCATGGTTCGCCTCCAATCCGTCACAGCACAGTTGGTACCAGGCTCAGGCTCATAGAGCACGCCCGCCCAATAAGAAAAGTTTGGTGGTAACTCTCCCACCAATGTGAACGAATTCGGTTGCCATTCAGAGCAGCTGGTCTGCAACAACACGGCCGCTACAACAAGTCCTCGTTTCCTCCAATAGTTCATTTCACTTTCTCCCTTGCTCTAATGGCGCAATCCGTCGCACCCGCTGAAAATGTGCCTCGGGCGTTTCCTCCGGCCACCGCGCCCACTCCTCACCGACCCTGAACCCCGGCGAACGCAGGCTGCTGAGCAACAGGAACTCCAACTGCGCGGACGTCTCCCACCCCCAGGCCTTGGCCTGTTCCAGCTGCCGCACAAGCCAGGCCTCGTGGTCCTGTTCGCTCGCCAGTTGCAGATAGCGTTCGTAGTCATGCCGGACCAGGTAGCGATCAGCATTCACAAGCAGCGTCACCTCGGCAGCAGGTGTCGGCACCTGTAGCCAGGCCGGCTCGGAGGGCACGGGATAGCTCCCCGGTGCCGGGTTATCCACCACCCGCCATGCATCCGTTTGCCAGTAACAGAGGCTGATGGTCGGCCCGAGGTAAGCGGGCAGTTCAGCCGGCGCCAGGACATCCAAGGCACGCGCCAGTACGCGGTTGTCGTGAAAGCGGTACAGCCCAGGCCCGACCATCAGCCGCGCCCGCCAGTGGCTGAGCCAGGCCTCCCATTCGCCAGGGGCTATGCTGGCCAGCCAACCCCAGTGCGCCTGTGGCGCCGAGAGGTCCGCGCCCGCCAACCGCAGCTCGCCATCGCCCACCCGGAACGCGGTGGGGCCAGCGCTGGCCAGTTGGGCTGCTGGTGTCTGGCTGTAAAGGGCGCTCCAGCGGTCGCTGCCCAAGGCAGCCATCAGCTCGCGAGGGGTCGCTGCTTCGCCATCCAGCAGCAGCACGACTTCGCGCCCCAGGGCACGCTGTGCGGCCGTCCATTGCCAAAGGTCATGGCCGCTCATCGGACACCTCCTGCCGGCAGGCACTGGCCATTGGCGCAGGCCTCGCAGAGCGGGCAAAAGTCCTGGTCGGCCTGCTTGCTGGCGGGCACCAGCGCCAGCATCACCGGCGCCACCACCTTGGGTAACGCGGCCAATGTTTGGCTGCCAACCAGTTCAGGCGGGAGTGGTACTACCGACTGGTTGGCCGCCGGCGTGCCCCCCACCTGGATCGGGCTGCTGGCAAAAATACCGGCGCTGTTGATCACCAGGTGCTGCCCGCCAACCTTGAGGCTGATGCTGGCCCCGCCTTCCACCACCACCTCGCCGTCCGCCGACACTTGCACCTGGCGCCCGGCATGCTGCACCAGCACCGTGCCCACGCGGGTCTGGCTGCCCTGCTCGACCACCAGGTGGTCACTAGCCCGCACCAGTACCTTGCGCTCGCCGCCCACGCTGCGCTGCTCGTCGGCTTCCACCGTGACCAGGCTGTCGCCCCGCACCAGCAACTGGCGGTGGCCGCCGATCTGCACGTGGCTGTCGTTGCCCACCTGCTGCTCGAAGTCGCGCTGGGCGCGCAGGTACAAAAGCTCCTGCCCGGCGCGGTCTTCCATGGCCAGCTCGTTGTAGCCACCGCCGCCACCCAGGCTGCGGCTGCGCAGCACCGTGCGGCTGCGGTATTCGGGCAGGGCATAGGGTGGCGGGTGCAGGCTGTCGGGCAGGCAACCRSTGACCACCGGCTGGTCGGGGTCGTTGTCGAGGAAGCTGACCACCACCGCCATGCCGACCCGGGGCAGCGTGACGGCGCCRTGGYTRTCGCCCGACCAGCTGGACATCACCCGCAGCCARCAGCTGCTGTGGGCGTCGTTGCGGCCYTCGCGGTCCCAGTGGAACTGCACCTTGACCCTGCCCAGGGCGTCGCAATACACCTCCTCGCCGGCCGGGCCGGTGACCCTGGCCACCTGGCTGCCGGGAACCTGCGGCCTGTGATGGGTGAGCGGCGGGCGGAACAGCAGGTCCCAGGGGGTGGCGGTGAATGTGTTGCTGTAGCGTTGCACGGCATCGCTGGGCTCGGCGTGTTCTTCGAGCACCTGGGGCTGGCGCCCTTTGTGGTGCATGCTGGTCAGCAGCCACAGGTCGTTCCACGGCTCGCGCGGGTGGTCGGTGAGTTGCAGCAGGTGGCCGCTGAGCAGATGCGGGGCGTCACTCGCGCCCTCGGCCTGGCAATGGTTGGCGCGGCAACGTTGCAGCGCCCGCTTGCTCAGCGAGCCGCCCAACTGCTGGTCGAGGGTCTGGCGCAGGCCGCCGGGGTAGCTGTAGTGCTCAAGGGCCAGCTCCTGGGCCGCGTCGCTGCTGCTGGGRTAGGCCAGCGGCAAGGCGGCCTTGCGAAARTCGTGGTCGCGCAGTTCCACCTGGTTGACTGCAGTTCGCACCCCCACGCCGAAGCGGCTGACCACCACCTTGTCGGCCTGCAGGCCTGAAGGTGGGTGAAAGCCCACGRCMGGCCCGAGGCGRGGGAAATGYGACTGRTGATCGGCAAACAGSACGCGGTGGCCCAGGCGCGAATGGCGGAAGTGGTAGTGGATACCGTCTTCCTGRCACAGCCGCTCGATGAACGCCAGGTCGCTCTCGCCGTACTGCACGCAGTAGTCACGGGGTGGGTAAGGCTCTTCGAGGAGGAACTGATAGCTGTCGCTGAACAGCCCGTGCTCACCGAGCACCTGGCCAACGATCTGCGCCACCGTGCGCTGCTGGAACACCCGGTGGTTGTGGCGCAGGGCCAGGCGCGACAGGCGCGGCTGCAGCCGGGCGTGGTAGTGGGTGAGCCGCGCGCCGATAGCGCCCTGGCGAAAACTGCTGATGACGCCATGCACACCGGCGCCTTTGTCATCGAAGGCGAGGAAGGCCGGCTGGTTGAGCATGGGTTCGAGCGGCAGGCGAGGGTTTTCGCTGACCAGCTCGATATCGAAGCTGAAAAGCTTGCTGATGGCGTCGTCGCCGTCGAACGCCAGTACCTGAAGATCGTGCTGAACCGCCGGCACGTGGAAGCGCAGGCGCTCTGTAGGTGTTGAGTCGAACATCCGTTGTCCCTTGTCATGTCAGTCTGGCAAGGGCTTGCGCAGCGTCGCCCCGCCAGGGGAAAAGTTGCCAAGCTAGCGGGGTTTCTCAACGGAAGATGCAGGACCCCTCCGTACGCTTGTAGGACGATTCCGGGCAAGGTGTCGGGTATATCTAGGCAGCCAGGTCGAGGGTGCAAGGCGTGCATCCGGCTGCAGGTGCTTGTCGGGACGTTCAACTGCGACAAGGTGCTGAACCGTTGAAACGAAAGAAGACGCCAATGGCGTCTTCTTTGTATTGCTGGGGCCGCTTGGCGGCCCTTCGCGGGGCAAGCCCGCTCCCAGAGGGATCGCGCTAGCTTTAGTAGTTGAGCAAGGCAGTTGCTCCTACACGGGCATCGTCTGTCAGAACAGATCCATCGGCGCCGCTTCATCCGCTGGCAGCGGGCTGCCAGGCGCTGCACCATTACCCAGCTCATCCACCGATGGCGGCGAGTCCTCGGCCTTGAACAGCTCGAAGTAGGCGTTCGGCGTGCTCGGGGTGGCCGCGCGGCCGCTGATCGGGTCGACCCTCAGGCTGAGAATGCCTTCCGGCTCGGCCGGGGTGTGTTCGGGCTTGCCCTTGAGCGCCGGGCCCATGAAGCCCATCCAGATCGGCAGGGCCACAGTGCCGCCGTACTCGCGGCGGCCCAGGGTTTCCGGTTGGTCGAAGCCTACCCACACGGTGGTGACGTAGTCGCCGTTGTAACCCGAGAACCACGCGTCCTTGGATTCGTTGGTGGTGCCGGTCTTGCCCGCCAGGTCATTGCGGCCCAGGGCCAGGGCGCGGCGGCCGGTGCCGCGCTTGATCACGTCCTGCAGCATGCTGGTCAGGATGTAGGTGGTGCGGCCATCGATGATGCGCTCGGCGACTGCCGGGGTTTGCGGTGCGGGCGCTACCTGGCCGAAGGCGGAAGGGGCTTCGCCCGGCATGGCGGTCACGCTGATCGGCTGTTCGGGCGCGGCAAGGCCGGCCTGGTCCTCGCTGCCTTGCGGCACGCGCGGCGGGTTGGCGGTGAACAGCGTTTCGCCGCTGCGGCTATCGATGCGCTCGATCAGGTATGGGCTGATCTTGTAGCCGCCGTTGGCGAAGGTACTCCAGCCGGTGGCGATCTCCATAGGGGTCAGGGTGGCGGTGCCGAGTGCCAGCGACAGGTTGCGCGGCAGGTCCTGCTTGTTGAAGCCGAACTTGGCGATGTAGTCGATGGTGCGGTCCACGCCCATGGCCTGCAACAGGCGGATCGACACCAGGTTGCGCGACTTGTACAGCGCCTCGCGCATGCGGATCGGGCCGAGGAAGGTGTTGGTGTCGTTCTTCGGTCGCCAGACCTTGTCCAGATATTCGTCGACGAACACGATCGGGGCGTCGTTGACCAGGCTGGCGGCGGTGTAGCCGCTGTCCAGCGCAGCGCTGTAGACGAACGGCTTGAAGCTCGAACCTGGCTGGCGCTTGGCCTGCATGGCGCGGTTGTAGTTGCTCTGCTCGAAGGAGAAGCCGCCGACCAGAGCTCGGATCGCGCCGTTATACGGGTCGAGGGTCACCAGTGCGCTCTGGGCGCCAGGCACCTGGCTGAACTTGAGCTTGCCGTCTTCCAGGCGCTGCAGGCGCACCAGGTCGCCAACCTGGGCGACATCGGCCGGCGACTGCGGCGAGCGGCCCTGTGCGTTGCTGTTGATGTACGGGCGGGCCCACTTCATGGTGTCCCAGGTTACGGTCTCTTCCAGGCCGCCGCGGGTCATTACCTTAAGGCCGGTTTTCTCGACCTGGGTGACGATGGCCGGCTCCAGGCCGCCGAGGGTGCGCTGCTTGCCGAGTTCCTGCAGCCAGGCGGCGCGGGCCTTGCCCGGGAAGCGCGCTTCGGGGCCGCGGTAGCCGTGGCGTTCGTCGTACTCCGAGAGGCCGTTGAGCACCGCGTTGTTGGCCATCTGCTGCATGTCGCTGGGGACGGTGGTGTAGACGCGGAAACCTTCCGTGTAGGCATCGCTGCCGTAGCGGCCGACCATTTCGGCACGCGCCATTTCGGCGACATAAGGGGCATTCACCTCTGGTGTCGGCACGTGGTAGCTGGCGTTCAACGGTTCGGCCAGGGCCGCCTGGTAGCTGGCTTCGTCGATCTTGCCGAGCTTGTACATACGCCCGAGGATCCAGTCGCGGCGCTCCTTGGCGCGCACCGGGTTGGCCAGCGGGTTGAAGCGTGACGGCGCCTTGGGCAGGCCGGCGATCATGGCCATCTGCGCCAGGCTGACGTCACGGATCGACTTGCCGTAGTACACCTGCGCGGCGGCATCGATGCCGTAGGCGCGGTTGCCCAGGTAGATCTTGTTGACGTACAGCTCGAGGATTTCGTCCTTGGTCAGTTCGCGTTCGATCTGCAGGGCCAGCAGGATTTCGTTGGTCTTGCGCGAGAAGCTGCGTTCGCTGCTGAGGAAGAAGTTCTTCGCCACCTGCATGGTGATGGTGCTGCCACCACTTTGAATGTGCCCGGACTTGACCAGCTGCGTGGCCGCGCGCATCAGGCTGCTGGGGTCGACGCCATAGTGATTGAGGAAATTATCGTCCTCGGCCGACAGCAATGCCTGGATGAACTGTGGGGGAATTTCCTGGAACTTGATTGGCGAGCGGCGCATTTCGCCGAACTCGGCGATCAGCTTGTCATCGCTGCTGTACACCCTCAGGGGGATTTGCAACTGGACGCTTCGCAGCGAATCGACCGACGGCAGGCTGGGGCTAAGATACAGAAACGCACCGCTCACACCGAGCACGAGCGCGCAGATGACTGCGACGAAAGACCACCAGAAGAACTTCAGCAGGCGTATCAAGGCTTTTGGGTGTCCAGGTTGAGGAGTGGAGGGCGCGGGGCCGGCGGACAGGAAAAAACGCTGGGCATTATAAGCATTTTTCGCCCCTTCGGGTGACCGGCCGGGGTACTGCGATGACCGCCCACGCGGCAAGCGCACGGGCTTTGATGACAGGGAAGGCACAGCCATGCTTGGACGCTTTGGCAAGGTTGCAGGTTCACTGCTGGGGGTGGAAATCGCCGCCGATTCCATACGAATGCTGCAAGTACGCCGTCAACGGGGCCGTTGCCGGGTCGTGGGCTGGGTGCGGCAGTCCATCGACCCTCCGTTGCGTGGCCCCCACCTGCTCGATGATGACGCCCGCCTGGTGGACGCTTTGCGCCAGGCCCATGGGCGCTGCGCGACGCGTCAGCGCCGGGTTGCCCTGGCGTTGCCGGCCTCGCAGGTGATCTGCAAGGTGCTGCGCTTGCCGATTGGCGTGTCCGACCTCGACGCCGAGGCGCAATTGCTTGATCAGGCCGACCAGCTCTTCCCCTTTCCGCTGGATGACCTGGCCCTGGATTTTCAGGTGCTAGGGGCGTCCGCCGAGCACCCAGGGCACGCCGATGTGCTGGTCGCTGCGTGCAGGCAAAGCCAGATTGACCCACTAGAGCAAGTGTTTGCGCGAGCAGGGTTGCAGGTGCAGGCAATGGAAGTCGACAGCATCGCCTTGCGCCGGGCCATGCCAGCGTTGCCGGCACGCACGACCGCCCTGGTGCAACTGGAGAGGAACGAGGCGGTGCTGCATCGGCTGCAGGACCCTGTGCTCCCACACCGTCAGCAGGTCGCGCTGGCATCGCCAGATGGGTGGCTCGAACCTGTCGAGCGCCTTTGCACGCAAGCCGGCGTCGATGAGGTGGTTTTGGTTGGAGGGGCAGTCGATGACGAGCGGGCTTCAGCACTGGCTGAGCGCCTGAAGGTGGCATGCAGAATGGCCACCGGCTCGGACTTCTCGGGCTTGGCCCAGGGGCGTGAGGCCAAGGCGCTCGACGCTTCGATGGCCCTGGCCTGTGGGCTGGCGCTCGGTGGGCTGCATTGATGCTGCGCTTGAATTTGATGCCGTGGCGCGAGCGGCGCAGGGCGCGGGATGCCTATCGCTTTCGGGTGCTGGTGATCGCCAGCCTGCTAGTGGCGTTGCTGGGTGTGATGCTGCTCGATCACCTGGCGCGGTCACGCCTGGCACGGCAGATCGACGCCGTCACCGCGCAACAAGCCGAAGTGCAGCGTCTTGATGCCATCGTGGCGCAGGTCGAGCAGTTGCGTCAGGCGCGCGATGCCCTGCTGGCAGAGCATGCAGAGTTGGTTGGGTTGCGGGCTCGCCAGGCGACGCTGCCCGGCGTCTTTCTCGGTTTGGAGCACGCTCTGCCAGAGGGCGCCAGGCTTACTGAACTCAAAGCGCTGGATGGGCAGTTTCGGCTGACCGGGCAGGCGGCTTCGCCGGCAGTCATCGCCCGGTTCATGCGCGATCTGCAAGCGGCGCAGGTGCTACAGGACCTGCAACTGGTTCATCTGCGCAATCTCGAAACGGGGGATGAGTTTGTTTTGACGGCGCGCCTGGCGGCGCACGGCTCATGAGGCGCACTTCTCTGGCTGAATGGCAGGTGTTGCTGCAGCGCTCGGCAGTGCTCAGGGCCGTGCTCGTATTGGCACTGGCGGCGACAGTGGTGGTCGTGGGCTATCAGGTAAGCCTGCGCGAGCAGTATGAACACCATCGCGCGCACGCCCTGCTTGAGCAGCAGCTCCAAGAGAAGCTTGTGGCGAGGGAAGGGCAGGCTGCCGAGCTCGAACCGGAGCGCCAGGCGCTCAACGACGACGAGCAGCGCTTGTCGCGGGAACGCTGGCGGCTGGCGGCAGGAGAGGGGGTGAGCGAGTTGCTCGACCAGCTGGCGGTTTCGGGGCACCAGCACGGCTTGCTGGTCGAGCGCCTCGATGTGCTGGAGGAGCGTCAGCAAGCCGGGTATCGCGTGATGCCCCTGGACATCAGCGTGGTGGGCCGTTACCCGGCGTTGCGAGCGTGGCTGGAGCAGTGGCTGCAGCAGGTGCGCCTGTTGAATGTGGCACGGCTGGAGCTGCTGGCGGTGGATGAGCGTTCCGGGTTGGTCAGGGCGAAGCTGCAAGTGCATGCGTACACCGCCGCGCCGGGCCAGGCAGTGGCGGTTTCGCTGGCAGATGAGCGCGCCAGACAGGCGGTATCCGCCCGCCAATTCGATCCGTTCCTGGCGTGGACATCCCGGGTTGCGCCCCAAGGAATTGGCCGCGTTCCGCTGGAGCAACTCGAGATGGTCGGCAGCCTTTCTCGGGCGGGGCAGCGCCATGCACTGTTGCGCTCGGCAGGCCATCTGTACCGGGTCGCAGTGGGTGATCGGCTGGGGCGTGATGACGGGGTTGTGGTGCGCATCGATGCGCATCAGGTCGAGGTGCACGAACGGCTGTATATCGCCGGTGGCTGGCAGGAGCGCTCCCGGTTTCTGGCACTCGGGAAGGGTGCCCATGGAGAGGTCAGGGATGAAGATGAAAGTGTGGTCGAGCGGGGTTCTGATGCTCCTGCTGGGCTTGAAGCCGACGCTGACGCCGGCGTTTGAGCAAGAGCCCATATCGCTGAACTTCCAGGACGTGGAAGTACGCGCGGTGCTGCAGGTCATGGCCGATTACGTAGGGATCAACCTGGTGGCCAGCGATACTGTTCAGGGCCGTATCAGCCTGCGCCTTGACGATGTGCCGTGGCAGCAGGCGCTGGATCTGGTACTGCGCAGCAAAGGGCTGGGGCGGCGCCAGGAGGGCAATGTGCTGCTGGTCGCGCCGGTTGCCGAGCTTGCCGAGCAGTCGCGCGGCGCCCATCTGGAACAGGCGTTGGAGGCACAACTGGAGCCCTTGCAGCGCGAGCTGATTCCGGTCTACCACGCCCGCGCTGCGGAGCTGGCGGAGTTGCTGCAGGCCAGCCTTGCCGACGACGGCCTCCTGGCTGGGCGCGGCAGCCTCAGCGTGGATGCGCGAACCAATACCTTGGTGATGGCCCAGCCGCCGGACCGGCTCGCCGAGCTGCGCAAGCTGGTGGCGCAGCTCGATGTGCCCGTACGCCAGGTGATGATCGAAGCACGTATCGTCGAGGCCGGCGTCGATTACGAAAAGGCACTGGGTGTGCGTTGGGGAGGCCCTTTGTACGGGCCGGACAGCCGGTTGGGCAGCGAGCTGTTCGTCGACCTGGGGGTGGAGCGGGCCACGTCGGGGCTGGGAGTGGGCCTGCTGCGCAGTGACATACTGCTGGACCTGGAGCTCAGTGCCATGGAAAAGAGCGGCAACGGCGAGATCATCTCGCAGCCCAAGGTGGTCACCGCCGACAAGGAGACCGCGCGCATCATCAAGGGTACCGAGGTGCCTTACCAGGAAACGACCAAGAGCGGTGCCACCTCCGTCTCGTTCCGCGAGGCCTCGCTGTCGCTGGAAGTAACGCCGCAGATCACCCCGGATGGCCAGGTGGTGATGGAAGTGCGGGTGACCAAGGACGAGCCGGATTTCGTCAATGCCCTGAACAATGTGCCGCCGATCCGCAAGAACGAGGTCAATGCCAAGGTGCGGGTTGCCGATGGCCAGACCATTGTGATTGGCGGCGTCTACTCGACGTCGCAGAACAATGTGGTCGACAAGGTGCCATTTTTCGGCGATCTGCCGTATGTTGGGCGGCTGTTTCGACGCGATGCATTACAAGAGAAAAAATCCGAGCTGCTGGTCTTCCTGACTCCGCGTATCATGAGTGACCAGGCGATTGCTGTGAGTCGTTGATTCTGTGCGAAATTTGATACTTGTAGGGCCCATGGGCGCTGGAAAGAGCACCATCGGGCGCCTGTTGGCCAAAGAGCTGCGCCTGCTGTTCAAGGATTCCGACAAGGAAATCGAACTGCGAACCGGCGCCAATATCCCGTGGATCTTCGATAAAGAAGGCGAGCCGGGCTTTCGTGATCGTGAGCAGGCGATGATCGCCGAGCTCTGCGAACTCGATGGCGTGGTCCTGGCCACCGGTGGCGGCGCGGTGATGCGCGATGCCAACCGCGCCGCGCTGCACGCCGGAGGCCGGGTGATCTACCTGCATGCCTCGGTGGAGCAGCAGGTCGGGCGTACCGCCCGTGACCGCAACCGGCCGCTGTTGCGCACGGCCAACCCGGAAGCCACGCTGCGCGCCCTGCTGGAGGCACGCGACCCGCTCTATCGCGAGATTGCCGACATCGTGGTGGAAACCGACGAACGGCCACCGCGCATGGTGGTGCTCGATATTCTCGAGCGTTTGCATCAGTTGCCGCCCCGATAAGTCAGGACTATCCTCGGCCACCAACGCCGAGGCGGGGTTGAACGTCATCGCGCGGAGCCGCACAGCCGTCACCGCGCCCAAGCACATTGTGGGGATACATGCAGACACTTAAGGTCGACCTGGGCGAACGTAGCTACCCGATCTACATTGGCGAGGGCCTGCTGGACCAGCCCGAGCTGCTGGCGCCGCACATTGCCGGGCGCCAGGTGGCCATCGTGTCCAACGAGACCGTCGCGCCCCTGTACCTCGAACGCCTGAGCAAGACCCTGGGTGCCTACAAGGTGCTGCCAGTGGTGTTGCCCGATGGCGAGGCCCACAAGAACTGGGAAACCCTGCAACTGATCTTCGATGCGCTGCTGACTGCCCGTCATGACCGTCGCACCACCGTGGTCGCCCTTGGTGGCGGTGTGATCGGCGACATGGCCGGCTTCGCCGCGGCCTGCTACCAGCGCGGTGTCGACTTCATCCAGGTGCCTACCACCCTGCTGTCGCAGGTGGATTCGTCGGTCGGCGGCAAGACCGGCATCAACCACCCGCTGGGCAAGAACATGGTGGGTGCTTTCTATCAGCCCAACGCGGTGCTGATCGACACCACCAGCCTCAAGACCCTGCCTGAGCGCGAACTTTCCGCCGGGCTCGCCGAAGTCATCAAGTACGGCCTGATCTGCGATGAGCCTTTCCTGGGTTGGCTCGAAAAGAACATCAAGGCTCTGCGCGCCCTGGATTCCAAGGCCCTGACCGAAGCCATCGCCCGTTCCTGCGCCGCCAAGGCCGCCGTGGTCGGCGCCGACGAGCGTGAATCGGGCGTACGCGCCACGCTCAACCTAGGCCACACCTTCGGCCATGCCATCGAGACCCACATGGGCTACGGCGTCTGGCTGCATGGCGAGGCCGTGTCGGCGGGTACGGTGATGGCCCTGGAGATGTCCATGCGCCTTGGCTGGATCGACCAGCCTGCGCGAGATCGCGGTATTCGCCTGCTGCAGGACGCAGGATTGCCGGTGGTGCCACCACAGGAAATGACCCCGGCGCATTTCATGGAGCACATGGCGGTCGACAAGAAAGTGCTCGACGGGCGCCTGCGCCTGGTGCTGCTGCGCCAGATGGGCGAGGCCGTCGTCACCGACGACTATCCGACAGAGATTCTTCAGGCCACGCTGGCGGCGGATTACCGCGCGATCGTGGCCCAGCTTTGAGGTTGTGACAACGCAATGACCAGTCTGCATGCCGATGAGGCGTTCCTCGATCATTACCAGTTGAGCCACGATCCGTTCGCACCCCGTGTGCCCGGTTTCAAGTTCTTCCCCGCCCAGCGCAAACCGGTGCTGGGCCAACTGCACCACCTGGCGCGTTACAGCCAGTTGATGCTGGTGGTTACGGGCCCCGTGGGCAGCGGCAAGACCTTGCTGCGCCAGGCGCTGGTGGCCAGCACCAACAAGCAGTCGGTGCAAAGCGTGGTGGTGTCCGCCCGCGGTGCCTCCGACGCCGCCAGCGTGCTCGGCCAGGTAGCCCAGTCGCTCAACGTGGCGCAGCCTGAAGTGCAGGCAATCCTGTCGCAGGTGGTGCAACTGGCGCTGACCGGCCAGGAAGTCTATCTGCTGGTGGACGATGCGGAACAACTCGACGAGTCGGCACTCCAAGCCTTGCTGGAGTTGGCGGCGGGTGTTGCCGAAGGGCGTCCGCATGTGTTCCTGTTCGGCGAACCTTCACTGATCGCCGGGCTGGATGAGCTCAGTATCGATGAGGAGCGTTTCCACATCATCGAGCTGGCACCCTACAGCGAGGAAGAAACCCGCGAGTACCTGGAGCAGCGCCTGGACGGTGCCGGCCGGGGTATCGACGTGTTCACCCGCGAGCAGATCGCCGACATCCACGAAAATGCCGATGGGTGGCCTGGGACCATCAACCAGGTTGCCCGCGATACCTTGATCGAAGCCATGATCGCCAGCCGTACCACGGTGAAGCGACCAACCATGGGGTTCAAAATGCCTAAGAAACACGTGCTTGCGCTGTCCGCTGTGGTCGTGGTCGCCGTTGGTGCGGCGGTCCTGATGCCGAAGAAGAGCGACAAGGCCCCGACCGAGGCGCCGAGCGCCCAGGCTCAGTTGCCGCTGGGGCAAGGCGGCAATGGCGCGCCGGCCATCGAATTCGCCGGTTCCTCGCAGCCAATGCCGCTGCCGCTGGTCGGCCAGTCGCAGCCGGTCATGCGCGAGCCATTGGCCCAGGCCGCCGGCATGGGTGACGGCGAAGAAGCCGCGCCTGCCGGCAACACCGCGCTGCAGCCTGCTGCGCCTTCCGCAGCGGTACCGCCGACTGTCACCACTATTGCCCCGCCGCAAGGCGCTACTGCCGGGCCAGCACCGGCACCTGCACAGCCGGTCCAGCCGGTTGCGCCTGTGCAAAAGCCAGTCGCAACCCAGGCGCCAAAACCGGTTGCACCGGCTAAGCCAGCACCGGCCCCGACCCAGGTCGCCAGCGCCAAGCCTGCAGCCAAGCCTGTCGAGAAACCGGCAGCCGGTGGCGCCGGTGGCAGCAGCTGGTATGCCGGCCAGAAAGCCGGCAACTATGTGGTGCAGATCTTCGGCACCAGCTCCGAGGCGTCGGCCCAGTCGTTCGTCAAAGAGCAGGGTGGCGACTATCGCTACTTCAAGAAAAACCTGCAGGGCAAACCCCTGTATGTGGTCACCTACGGCAACTTCTCCAGCCGTGACGCCGCCGCTGCGGCAATCAAGAACTTGCCAGCCAAGGTCCAGGCTGGTAAACCTTGGCCACGTACCGTCGGCAGCGTCCAACAAGAGCTGGCCACGGCCCGCTGACACCTTCCGGGCGGCATCACCCCCGCCGCCCAGTTGCTGAGCGACTTCTAGCTTTCGACTAGCCTGCTGCACATCAAGTGCGGCAGGCTTTTCTGTCCCAGACTGCCGGCCACAAGCCCCGTGTTGCAGTCATGGCTGAAACGCTTCAGACTCGAGCCAAGCCGCTACCACGGCGCATGGCGCAAAAACATTCAAAATTGCGACATAAATTTTCAATGGTGAGACATGAAAATTTGTGAGCATCGCTGTCGCTGTGCAACAATGGTTTTCCATGACCACCGCAAAAAAGCTGGCGTTTGATCGGCGTGGATGGTAAGTGGTTGTTAAAAAAGAGATTTGCCTCCGGTTGAGAGGTGAACCTGGTGAGAAAGTGTCTATGAAAACAGGTCTGTACCATCCCGAAGAATTCAAGGACAACTGTGGTTTCGGCCTGATCGCCCATATGACGGGGCAGCCGAGTCACCACCTTCTGCAAACCGCCATGCAGGCGCTGACCTGCATGACCCACCGCGGCGGCATCAACGCCGACGGCAAGACCGGCGACGGTTGCGGTCTGCTCATGCAGAAGCCCGATCAATTCCTGCGTGCCGTGGCCCAGGAACACTTTGCCGTCGAGCTGCCCAAGCAGTACGCCGTCGGCATGGTGTTCTTCAACCAGGACCCGGTCAAAGCCCAAGCCGCACGCGCCAACATGGACCGCGAAATCGTCAATGCCGGCCTTACCCTGGTCGGCTGGCGCAAAGTGCCGATCGACACCAGCGTGCTCGGCCGCCTGGCCCTGGAGCGCCTGCCGCAGATCGAGCAGGTGTTCATCGGCGGTGAAGGCCTGAGCGATCAGGAATTCGCCATCAAGCTGTTCAGTGCCCGTCGCCGTTCGTCCGTGGCCAACGCCCACGACGCCGACCATTACATCTGCAGCTTTTCGCACAAGACCATCATCTACAAAGGCCTGATGATGCCGCGCGATCTCGCGGCCTTCTATCCAGACCTGGGTGACGAGCGCCTGCAAACCGCGATCTGCGTGTTCCACCAGCGCTTCTCCACCAACACCCTGCCGAAGTGGCCGCTGGCGCAGCCTTTCCGCTTCCTCGCCCACAACGGCGAGATCAACACCATCACCGGCAACCGCAACTGGGCCATGGCCCGTCGCACCAAGTTCGCCAACGACCTGATCCCAGACCTCGAAGAGCTCGGCCCGCTGGTCAACCGCGTCGGTTCCGACTCCTCGAGCATGGACAACATGCTCGAGCTGATGGTCACCGGCGGCATCGACCTGTTCCGCGGCGTGCGCATGCTGGTACCGCCAGCCTGGCAGAACGTCGAGACCATGGACGCCGACCTGCGCGCCTTCTACGAGTACAACTCCATGCACATGGAGCCGTGGGATGGCCCGGCCGGTATCGTGATGACCGAAGGCCGCCACGCGGTGTGCCTGCTCGACCGCAACGGCCTGCGCCCGGCGCGTTGGGTGACCACCACCAACGGCTACATCACCATCGCCTCGGAAATCGGCGTATGGGGCTACCAGCCTGAGGAAGTCCTGGCCAAGGGCCGTGTCGGCCCGGGCCAGATCCTGGCCGTCGACACCGAAACCGGCCAGATCCTCGACACCGACGCCATCGACAACCGCCTGAAGTCGCGCCACCCGTACAAGCGCTGGCTGCGTCAGCACGCTACGCGCATCCAGGCGACGCTGACCGACGACCAGGGCGCGGCCAGCTACGACGCCGACCAGCTCAAGCAATACATGAAGATGTTCCAGGTCACCTTCGAGGAGCGTGACCAGGTGCTGCGCCCGCTCGGCGAGCAGGGCCAGGAAGCGGTCGGCTCGATGGGCGACGACACGCCGATGGCCGTGCTGTCGCAGCGCGTGCGTTCGCCGTACGACTTCTTCCGCCAGCAGTTCGCCCAGGTGACCAACCCGCCGATCGACCCGCTGCGCGAAGCGATCGTCATGTCCCTGGAAATCTGCCTGGGTGCCGAGCGCAACATCTTCCAGGAGTCCCCCGAGCACGCCTCGCGGGTGATCCTCAGCTCGCCGGTCATCTCGCCCGCCAAGTGGCGTTCGCTGATGAACCTGGAGCGCGAAGGCTTTGACCGCCAGTTGATCGACCTCAACTATGCAGAGAGCGTCGGCCTGGAAGCGGCCATCCGCAACATCGCCGACCAGGCCGAAGAAGCGGTGCGCAGCGGCAAGACCCAGCTGGTGCTCAGCGACCGCTACATCGCTCCGGGCAAGCTGCCGGTGCACGCTTCGCTGGCCGTCGGTGCGGTGCACCACCGCCTGACCGAACAGGGCCTGCGCTGCGACAGCAACATCCTGGTCGAGACCGCCACCGCCCGCGACCCGCACCACTTCGCCGTGCTGCTGGGCTTCGGTGCCTCGGCCGTGTACCCGTACCTGGCCTACGAAGTGCTGGCCGACCTGATTCGCACCGGCGAAGTGCTGGGCGATCTGGACGAAGTGTTCAAGTACTACCGCAAAGGCATCTCCAAGGGCCTGCTGAAGATCCTGTCGAAGATGGGTATCTCGACCATCACCTCGTACCGTGGCGCCCAGCTTTTCGAAGCCATCGGCCTGTCCGAGGAAGTGGTCGGCCTGAGCTTCAAAGGCGTGTCGAGCCGCATCAAGGGTGCGCGTTTCGAAGACCTGGAGAGCGACCAGAAGCTGCTCGCCGCCGAAGCCTGGAGCGCGCGCAAGCCGATCCAGCAAGGTGGCCTGCTCAAGTTCGTCCACGGTGGCGAGTACCACGCCTACAACCCGGACGTGGTCAACACCCTGCAGGCCGCCGTGCAGCAGGGCGACTATGCCAAGTTCAAGGAATACACCACGCTGGTCGACCAGCGCCCGGTGTCGATGATCCGCGACCTGCTGAAAGTGAAGGTGGCCGACCAGGCCCTGGCACTGGATGAAGTCGAGCCGCTGGAGGCCATCCTCAAGCGCTTCGACTCCGCCGGCATCTCCCTGGGCGCGCTGTCGCCAGAGGCTCACGAAGCCCTGGCCGAGGCCATGAACCGCCTGGGTGCGCGCTCCAACTCCGGTGAGGGCGGCGAAGACCCGGCCCGCTACGGCACCATCAAGAGCTCGAAGATCAAGCAGGTGGCCACCGGCCGCTTTGGCGTGACCCCGGAATACCTGGTCAACGCCGAAGTGCTGCAGATCAAGGTGGCCCAGGGCGCCAAGCCTGGCGAGGGCGGCCAGCTGCCCGGCGGCAAGGTCAACGGCCTGATCGCCAAGCTGCGCTATGCGGTACCGGGCGTGACCCTGATCTCGCCACCGCCGCACCACGATATCTACTCGATCGAAGACCTGGCCCAGCTGATCTACGACCTCAAGCAGGTCAACCCGCAGGCCCTGGTCTCGGTCAAGCTGGTCGCCGAAGCCGGCGTGGGCACCATCGCCGCCGGCGTGGCCAAGGCCTATGCCGACCTGATTACCATCTCCGGCTACGACGGTGGTACCGGCGCTTCGCCGCTGACTTCGATCAAGTATGCCGGCGCCCCGTGGGAACTGGGCCTGGCCGAAACCCACCAGACCCTGCGCGGCAACGACCTGCGCGGCAAGGTGCGGGTACAGACCGACGGCGGCTTGAAAACCGGCCTGGACGTGATCAAGGCCGCAATCCTCGGCGCCGAGAGCTTCGGCTTCGGCACCGCGCCGATGATCGCCCTGGGCTGCAAGTACCTGCGCATCTGCCACCTGAACAACTGCGCCACCGGCGTGGCCACCCAGAACGACAAGCTGCGCAAGGACCACTACATCGGCACCGTCGACATGGTGATCAACTTCTTCACCTTCGTCGCCGAAGAGACCCGTGAGTGGCTGGCCAAGCTGGGCGTGCGCAGCCTGGGCGAGCTGATCGGCCGTACCGACCTGCTCGACGTGCTGCCGGGCGACACCGAGCGCCAGGGCCACCTCGACCTGTCGCCGCTGCTGGGCAGCTCGCACATTCCGGCCGACAAGCCGCAGTTCTGCGAAGTCGACAAGAACCCGCCGTTTGACCAGGGCGAGCTGGCCGAGAAGATGGTGGCCATGGCCATGCCGGCGATTCGCGACCTGGCCGGTGGCGAGTTCAGCCTCGACATCTGCAACTGCGACCGCTCCATCGGTGCGCGCATCTCTGGCGAAATCGCCAAGCTGCACGGCAACCAGGGCATGGCCGGTGCGCCGATCACCTTCCGCTTCAAGGGCACCGCGGGCCAGAGCTTCGGCGTGTGGAACGCCGGGGGCCTGAACCTGCACCTGGAAGGCGACGCCAACGATTACGTCGGCAAGGGCATGACCGGCGGCAAGGTGACCATCGTGCCACCGGCCGGCAGCCCGTTCGAAACCCAGCACAGCGCCATTGTCGGCAACACCTGCCTGTACGGCGCCACGGGCGGCAAGCTGTTCGCCGCCGGCACCGCGGGCGAGCGCTTCGCTGTGCGTAACTCCGGCGCCCACGCTGTGGTCGAGGGCACCGGCGATCACTGCTGTGAATACATGACCGGTGGCTTTGTCTGCGTCCTGGGCAAGACCGGTTACAACTTCGGCTCTGGCATGACCGGCGGCTTCGCCTACGTGCTCGACATGGACAACAGCTTCGTCGACAAACTCAACCACGAGCTGGTGGAAATCCAGCGCATCAGTGGTGAGGCGATGGAGGCCTACCGCAGCCACTTGGCGCGGGTCCTGGGCGAGTACGTGGAAGAGACCGGCAGCGAGTGGGGGCGCGAGCTCTCGGAGAACCTGGACGACTACGTGCGGCGCTTCTGGCTGGTCAAGCCGAAGGCGGCCACGCTCAAGCAACTGCTGTCCAGCACCCGCGCCAACCCGCAGTAAAAGCAGCTGCAAGTGGCAAGCCTCAAGTTGCAAGTAAAGGCAGCTAGAGGTTTGCCCGGCTTAAGTGATCGTCTTGCGGCTTGCAGCTTGTAGCTTGCAGCTGCTGTTGAGAGGTTTTGAAAAATGGCTGAACGTCTGAGCAACGACTTCCAGTTCATCGAAGTGGGTCGTAAGGACCCGAAGAAGAAACTGCTGCGCCAGCGCAAGAAGGAGTTCGTGGAAATCTACGAACCCTTCAAGCCCGCGCAGTCCGTGGAGCAGGCACACCGCTGCCTGGGCTGCGGCAACCCGTATTGCGAGTGGAAGTGCCCGGTCCACAACTTCATTCCCAACTGGCTGAAGCTGGTCGCCGAAGGCAACATCCTCGCCGCCGCTGAACTGTCGCACCAGACCAACACCCTGCCGGAAGTGTGCGGCCGTGTGTGCCCGCAAGACCGCCTGTGCGAAGGTGCCTGCACCCTCAACGACGGTTTCGGCGCGGTGACCATCGGTTCGGTGGAGAAGTACATCACCGACACCGCCTTCGCCATGGGCTGGCGGCCGGACATGTCCAAGGTCAAACCCACCGGCAAGCGCGTCGCCATCATCGGCGCCGGCCCCGCTGGCCTGGGCTGTGCCGACGTGCTGGTACGTGCCGGCGTGACCCCGGTGGTGTTCGACAAGAACCCCGAGATCGGTGGCCTGCTGACCTTCGGCATCCCCGAGTTCAAGCTGGAAAAGACCGTGCTCAGCAACCGCCGCGAAGTCTTCACCGGCATGGGCATCGAGTTCCGCCTGAACACCGAGGTGGGCAAGGACGTCAGCATGGAGCAGCTGCTCGCCGAGTACGACGCCGTATTCATGGGCATGGGCACCTACACCTACATGAAGGGCGGCTTCCCCGGCGAGGACCTGCCAGGCGTGCATGACGCACTGGACTTCCTGATCGCCAACGTCAACCGCAACCTGGGCTTTGAAAAGTCGCCGGAAGATTTCGTCGACATGCAGGGCAAGAAGGTCGTGGTACTGGGCGGTGGCGACACCGCGATGGACTGCAACCGCACCTCGATCCGCCAGGGCGCCAAGGCGGTGACCTGTGCTTATCGCCGTGACGAAGCCAACATGCCGGGTTCGCGCAAAGAGGTGAAGAACGCCAAGGAAGAAGGCGTGAAGTTCCTCTATAACCGCCAGCCCATCGCCATCGTCGGCGAAGACAAGGTCGAAGGCGTGAAGGTGGTCGAGACCCGTCTCGGCGAGCCGGACGCCCGTGGCCGCCGCAGCCCCGAGCCGATCCCCGGCTCCGAGGAGATCCTGCCGGCCGACGCCGTGGTGATCGCCTTCGGCTTCCGCCCGAGCCCGGCACCGTGGTTCGAGCAGCATGGCATCCAGATGGACAGCCAGGGCCGCGTGGTGGCACCGGAGAAGGGCAAGTTCAAGCACCAGACCAGCAACCCGAAAGTGTTCGCCGGTGGCGACATGGTGCGTGGGTCGGACCTGGTGGTAACGGCGATCTTCGAAGGGCGCACAGCGGCTGAAGGAATCCTCGATTACCTGGGTGTGTAATTGGGCGCCTCAAAGTAGGACGGATCCTACCTAGCCCGACGAATTGTCGGGCTAGTTCCACTGCCCAATGATTCCGAGACTGGAGGTGCTCAACAAAGAGCTAACATCCAGTCAAGGAATCTGATGTATGAATAATCTGCTTCAAAAGCCGCCAATTTCTGTAATAGGCAATTATTTCCCTCCCAACAGCGTGGCGCAGGGCAATTTCGACGGTCCGATCTTCGGCTCGATCATCGAGCCGGACAGTAAGGATTTCGCCACCATCGCCGAGCTTCAGGCCCTGCTGGCCGAGGGCGAGGTGAGTTCTGCCGATCTGGTGAGGCGTGCACTCGCGCGTATCGCCGCCCTCAATGGGCAAGGCCCGCAATTGCGGGCAGTCATCGAAACCAACCCCGATGCCCTCACCATCGCCGAAACCCTCGATGCCGAGCGTGCCGGCGGCAAGTCGCGTGGCCGCCTGCACGGCATTCCCGTACTGATCAAGGACAACATCGACAGCGGCGACAGCATGCAGACCAGCGCTGGCTCGCTGGCACTGGTGGGTGAGCCGGCCCCCGCCGACGCCTACCTGGTCCAGCGCCTGCGCGCTGCGGGTGCGATCATTCTGGGCAAGGCCAATACCTCCGAGTGGATGGGCTTTCGCGACTGGACGACCCCAATGGGTTGGAGCGGTCGTGGTGGCCAGACGCAGAGCGCGTTGGGCGAGGAATTGTCCGTCTTCGGTTCCAGCGCAGGCTCCGCGGTCGCGGTCAGTGCCGGCTTCGTGGCGGCGGCCGTGGGCACTGAAACCAATGGCTCGCTGGTAGGGCCTGCATTCTTCAATCAGGTGGTGGGGCTGCGCCCCACCTTGGGCCTGCTCAGTGCGTCCGGCCTGGTGCCTTTGACCAGCAGGCAGGATACCCCGGGGCCCATGGCGCGGACGGTAACCGATGCGGCGGCCCTGCTCGATGCGATGTTTGGCCTGGACATGCCGATACCCGCGCCGGAAGGGGCGCCCACCGAAATGATCGACTATGCAGGCGGCCTGGATGCCACGGCCCTGGATGGCGCCAGGCTGGGTTACCCGTTGAAGACCCCGTCTGGCACGCCGATGCTCGAGGACCCTGTGTTCGCCGCCCTTGCGCCAAGGTTGGAGAACGCCGGCGCAACGCTGATACCGATCGACTTCGAGTTCCCCGATCTGTTCCAGGCCCAGATGGCGGTGTTGAGATTCGACTTCAAACGTGAACTGGCCCAGTACCTTGGCAGCCGTACGGGCATTGGGGTCAACACGCTGGCCGATGTGATTGCATTCAACGAGGCCAATCCCGTGCCCGAGGAATATGGCCAGGCCCTGTTGGTCGGGGCCGAGGCGCTGGAGTTCGACGAGGAACTCTACACCAGCCTTGCCGGGCTGCTGCGCGGCCAGAGCCAAGCACTGATCGACGATGCGTTGGCCGAACATGAACTGACCGCCTTGGTCGACCTGCCCATGGGGCGACTGGTCGGTTATGGTGCCCAGGCGGGCTACCCCGGCCTGACGGTGCCGGCAGGGGTGGACGATACCGGCATGCTCAAAGGCCTGCACTTCAGCGGCTCGCGTTGGAGCGACCAGGCGCTGCTCTCCCTGGGGTATGCCTTCGAGAAGAGCGAGGCGTAATAGCGGCTCTGTCGGACGGACGCCGAGGCAGCGTTGTTGCCTCGGTTTTGTATACAAAAAGCCTTGATCCATGGCACCTGATAGACAAAACGCATGACCATGGCCGTGCCTTTTACGTCGGCGTCTGAGAAAATGCCCGCACTTTTTTTCCGGATGCCGACATGACTGCCCTGAAGAACGATCGTTTCCTGCGTGCACTGCTCAAGCAACCCGTAGACGTCACCCCGGTGTGGATGATGCGCCAGGCCGGCCGCTACCTGCCGGAGTACCGCGCCAGCCGCGCCAAAGCCGGCGACTTCATGAGCCTGTGCATGAACCCGCAGTTCGCCTGCGAGGTGACCCTGCAGCCGCTGGACCGCTACCCGCTGGACGCGGCGATCCTGTTCTCGGACATCCTCACCATCCCCGATGCCATGGGCCTGGGTCTGTACTTCGAAACCGGAGAAGGCCCGCGTTTCAAGAAGGTCATCAGCACCCCAGCCGACATCGAGGCGCTGCCGATCCCCGACCCACAGAAAGACCTGGGCTACGTGATGGACGCGGTCAGCACCATCCGTCGCGAGCTCAACGGCCGTGTACCGCTGATCGGCTTCTCCGGCAGCCCCTGGACCCTGGCCACCTACATGGTCGAAGGCGGCTCGTCGAAAGACTTCCGCAAGACCAAGGCCATGGCCTATGACAACCCGCAAGCCCTGCACCTGCTGCTGGACAAGCTGGCGCAGTCGGTCACCAGCTACCTCAATGGCCAGATCCTCGCCGGTGCCCAGGCCGTGCAGATCTTCGACACCTGGGGCGGCAACCTGTCGGCGGCGGCCTACCAGGAGTTTTCCCTGGCCTACATGCGCAAGATCGTCAGCGGCCTGATCCGCGAGCACGAAGGGCGCAAGGTGCCGGTCATTCTGTTCACCAAAAATGGCGGCCTGTGGCTGGAAAGCATCGCCGAGGCCGGTGCCGACGCACTGGGCCTGGATTGGACCTGCGAGATCGGCGACGCCCGCCGCCGCGTCGGTGACAAGGTGGCGCTGCAGGGCAACATGGACCCGACCGTGCTGTACGCCAAGCCCGAAGCCATCCGCAACGAAGTGGCGCGTATCCTCGCCAGCTACGGCAAGGGCAGCGGCCATGTGTTCAACCTGGGCCACGGCATCACCCCTGAAGTCGATCCGGAGCACGCTGGCGTGTTCATCAACGCCGTACACGAGCTGTCGGCGCAGTATCACCAGTAATCGTCAGGCCTATCGCGGGGCAAGCCCGCTCCCACAGTGTTCAGTGAACCTGTGGGAGCGGCGGTTCGGCGCCCCGACTTGCCCCGCGATTTTTTGCATTAAGTTTCAATTCAGCGATCGTCGGTAATCTGGTCCCATCAAAACGCAAACAGGACCCGATCACCATGAAAGCCCGTTACCTGCCCCTGATCCTCGCCCCGCTGTTCAGCACCGCTGCCCTGGCCGCCGGCTACACCGGCCCTGGCGCCCAGGCCGTGACCACCGTCGCTGCCGCCAACGACGCCGCCGACGACACCCCGGTTGTGCTGCAAGGCTTTGTGACCAAGAAGATCAACAACGATGACAAGTACGAGTTCAAGGACAACACCGGCACCATCACCGTCGAGATCGACGATGAAGACCTGCCGCCGACGCCGTTCAACGACAAGACCAAGGTCAAGCTGACCGGCGAGGTGGAGAAGCACCTGATGAGCCGTGAAGTGGATGTGGATATCGTCGAGATCATCAACTGATCCGAAGCTTCAAGCTTCAAGCTTCAAGCTTCAAGCTTCAAGCTTCAAGCTTCAAGCTTCAAGCCTCAAGCCTCAAGCCTCAAGCTTCAAAGCGTGGGAGCGGGCTTGCCCCGCGATGGCGTCAGCAGGTGCATTCTTCGTTTGCTGATATGACGTCATCGCGGGGCTAGCCCGCTCCCACGCTTTCAAGCTGATTTCGGCGCCAACTTGCTCAAGTGCAGCGCCACCAGCAGGGCCACTGCCAACAGGCTGCCGATGAACAGCCCAATGCCATTCCAGCCCCACTGGTGCCAGAACACCCCGCCCGCTGTCCCCGCTACGCTCGACCCCGCGTAATAGCAGAACAGGTACAGCGACGACGCCTGCCCCTTGGCTTTAAGCGCTCGCCGGCCAATCCAGCTACTGGCCACCGAATGCGCGCCGAAGAAACCAAAGGTGAACACCAGCATGCCGACGATGATCAGCGCCAGCGGGCTGGCCAGGGTCAGCAGCAGGCCGCCGGCCATCACCAGGATGCTGGCCCAGAACACCTTGCGCCGTCCCAGCTTGTCGGCCAGCGCGCCAACCTGCGCCGAGCTGTAGATCCCTGACAGGTAGACCACCGAGAGCAGGCCAACCAGCGCCTGGTTCATGTGATAAGGCCCGGCCAGCAGGCGGTAGCCGATGTAGTTGAACAGGGTGACGAAGGCACCCATCAGCAGGAAGGCTTCGAGGAACAGCCAGGGCAGCCCGGCGTCCTTGAAATGCATGACGAAGCCGTCCAGCAGGCTGCGCGGGTTCATGGCCTGGGGGCGGAAGTTGCGCGACTCGGGCAGCACCTTCCAGAACACCACGGCCGCCGCCAATGCCAGGCCACCGATCACCAGCATCGCCGTGTGCCAGCTGACGAAGTCGATCAGCACCCCGGTGATCAGCCGCCCGCTCATGCCGCCGATGGCGTTGCCGCCGATGTACAGGCCCATGGCCAGGCCGATGTGCTGGGGGTGGATCTCCTCGCTCAGGTAGGTCATCGCCACCGCCGCCAGGCCACTCAGCGCCAGGCCCACCAGCGCGCGGCTGGCCAGCACCAGCTCCCAGCTCGGCATCACCGCGCTGGCCAGGGTGGCCAGGGCCGCGCATAGCAAGGCGCAGACCATCACCGGCTTGCGCCCGATACGGTCGGAAATCGGCCCGGTGACCAGCAGCCCGATGGCCAGCATGGCGGTGGACACCGACAACACCAGGCTGCTCTGCGCCGCGTTGATGGCGAACTCCTGGGACAGCAGCGGCATCATCGGCTGCACGCAATACAGCAGGGCAAAGGTGGCGAAGCCGCCGCTGAACAGCGCCAGCACGGTTTTCATGAAGGCGGGCGTGCCTTTCTCGATCCAGATGTCGTTGAAGGCAGGTTCAGGTTCGACGGGCAGGGGGGCGACGGCGGATCTCACGGAGGGTACCTCGGGGCGTTGCGATGGAAAAATCATATAGCTGGCTAATGATTAGATCCAATATATTGTTCGACCTGTTTAAGACGTTTCACGACCTGTTCGGAGCCGATCATGGAGCTGCGTCACCTTCGTTATTTCATCGCCGTGGCCGAAGAGCTGCACTTCGGCCGCGCCGCCCAGCAACTGGGCATCTCGCAACCACCGCTGAGCCAGCAGATCCAGGCCCTGGAGCAGGAGCTGGGCGCGCGGCTGTTCGAACGCACCAACCGTCGGGTCGAGCTCAGCGAGGCCGGGCGGCTGTTCCTCGACGAAGCCCGCCAGGTGCTGGCCCAGGTGGAAAAGGCCGCCGACGTGGCCCGGCGTGCGCAACTGGGGGAGCTGGGTGAGCTGAAGATCGGCTTCACCTCCTCGGCGCCCTTCACCTCGAAGTTGCCCAAGGCGCTGCACGCGTTCCGCCAGCAGTTCCCGGCGGTGCACCTGAACCTCAAGGAAATGAGCAGCCGCGATGTCGCCGAAGCGGTGCTCGACGAGGCCATCGAAGTCGGCCTGATGCGGCCGATGCCCCTGCCCCAGGGGCTGGAGGTCAACGAATTGCTGCGCGAGCCGTTGGTGGCGGTGATCAATGCCTCCCACCCGCTGGCCGCAGGCAGCGAGCAGGGCCTGTACATGCAGGCACTGGCCGACGAGCCGTTCGTGTTCTTCCCGCGCAGCTACGGCAGCGGCCTGCACGCGCAACTGCTGAGCCTGGCGCGCCAGGCCGGCTTCAGCCCGCACTTCGCCCAGGAAGCGGGTGAGGCGATGACCATCATCGGCCTGGTGTCGGCGGGGTTGGGTGTGTCGGTACTGCCAGCGTCGTTCCAGCGCATGCGCATCGACGGGGTGGTCTACAGGACCTTGCTGGACGAGGGCGCCGACACCGCCGTGTGGCTGGTGCGGCGTGTCGGCGAGGGCTCGGCGATGGCGCGCGCTTTCGCCGAACTGCTGGGCGGGCAGCGGATCACGCCACCCGCCTGAGCCGGTCAGTCGACGTGGGCCAGCTCGCCGCGCAGGGCCACCGCGCTGACCAGCATGCCGGCGCGGCACTGGAACTTCTCCGGGTCCTTGTACAGGTCGCGCTGGTCGACGCTGGCGATGTTCACCACGGCGTTGGCGTCAGCTTCCTGGGCGGCACGCTGCAGGGTTGCCAGCGCCGATTGCAGGGCCCAGAAGCAGGCCTCGCTGTCGCTCTTGTTGCTGCCGTTGGTCTTGCGGCTGCTGCTCACCGTGCGCAGGGTGCGCACCGAGGTCGGCAGTGCTTCGCCGGCCAGGTAGAACTTCACGCTGCCGTCGAGCAGGCCGGCTTCGGTGGCGCGTTTCACACCCTCGCGAAAGCTCAGGTAGGTCGGCCCGTCGACGCCCTGGTTGACGATGCCCAGCGCGTTGACCGCCTCGATGTCCGGGTTGAACGACAGCTCCTTGAGCACGTTGTCGCGCAGGCGGTTGATCCAGCGGTTGTAGTTGCCGTGGATCTTGCCGTCCTTGTAGTCCAGGCCCCAGCTGCTGCGGTAGACGATCTGGAATTCGGTGGGGCTGTAGGGGATATCGACCTCGGCGTGGTGGCGGCCGCGCACGGTGATGGCCGCCTTGACCATGCCCGGGCGCACCGACTGGACGACCCACTGGCGGTCGTTGAGCGCGGTGACGATTGCCCGTTTCATCTGGTCGTCGCTGAAGTTCAGGCTGCTGGCGAAGTCTTCCTTGGCGTTGTACACCGGCTTGCTGGTGCACCCGGTGAAGATCAGGGCCATGGCCAGCAAGGCGAGGGTGCGGTGAATCCGAGTCATTCCTTTCACTCCGTGGTTTTGCGTGTCAGCGCCAGCGGCGGAAGATCAACGAGGTGTTGACGCCGCCGAAGGCAAAGTTGTTGTTCATCACGTATTCGTGGCTCATGGCGCGGAAGGCGCCTTGCAGGTAGTCGAGCTCGCCGCACTGCGGGTCGACCTTGTCGAGGTTGAGCGTGGGGGCGTACTGCTCGCGGTTCATCATCTCGATGCTGAACCAGGATTCCAGGGCGCCGCAGGCACCCAGGGTGTGGCCCAGGTAGCTCTTCTGCGAGCTGATCGGCATGTGCGGCCCGAACAGGCTGCTGGTGGCCAGGGTCTCGGCGATATCGCCTTGCTCGGTGGCGGTGCCATGGCCATTCACATAACCGATCGCCTCTGGCGCCAGGCCCGCGTCTTCCAGCGCCAGTTCCATGGCCCGGCGCATGGTCGCCTGCTCGGGCCGGGTGATGTGCTGACCGTCGGCATTGCTGCCAAAACCCACCACTTCGGCGTGGATCCGCGCGCCACGGGCCAGGGCATGCTCCAGCTCTTCGAGCACCAGCATGCCGCCGCCCTCGCCGATCACCAGGCCGTCGCGGTCGAGGTCGTAGGGGCGTGGGCTCAGGTGCGGGGTGTCGTTCTTCAGGCTGGTGGCATAGAGTGCGTCGAAAACCATGGCCTCGGTGGGGCACAGCTCTTCGGCACCGCCGGCGAGCATCAGCGGCAGGCGCCCGAACTTGATCGCTTCATAGGCATAGCCGACACCCTGGCTGCCGCTGGTGCAGGCGCTGGAGGTGGGGATCAGGCGCCCGGTCAGGCCGAAGTAGATGCTGATATTGGCCGCTGTGGTGTGCGGCATCATGCGCACGTAGGAGTTGGCGTTGAGCCCCTCCGAGGTGGAGTTGAGCAGCATGTTGCCGAAGGTCTTGATCTCGTCGGTGCTGCCGGTGGACGAACCGCAGGCCACGCCCATGCGCCCGTCACGGATGCTCGGGTCGTCGAGCAGCCCGGCGTCGGCCAGCGCCCGCTCGGCCGCGGCCACCGCCAGGCGCGACACCCGGCCCATGCTGCGCAGTTGCTTGCGGGTCCAGTGCGCGGGCACCTGGAAGTCATCGATGGGCCCAGCCAGGCGTGTATTGAGCTCGCTGTAGCGGTCCCACTCGTCCATGCGGCGGATGCCGCTGCGCCCGGCGGCGAAGTGCGCGGCGATGCTCTCCCAGTCGTTGCCCAGGGCGGTAATGCCGGCCATGCCGGTGACCACGACGCGGCGCATCAGCACAGCCCTCCATTGACCGCCAGCACCTGGCGGGTGATATAGGCCGCCTCGGGCGACATCAAAAAATTCACCGCGCCGGCCACTTCTTCCGGGGTGCCCATACGCCCGGCCGGGATCATCTTCAGCAGTTCATCGACCGGCACGTTTTCGTCGAGCATGGCCGTGTCGATCAGGCCGGGGGCCACGCAGTTGACCGTGATGCGGCGCTTGCCCAGCTCGATCGCCAGGGCCTTGGCGGCACCGATCAGGCCGGCCTTGGAGGCGCTGTAGTTGACCTGGCCGCGGTTGCCGATCAGCCCCGACACCGAGGTGATGCAGACGATACGCCCCGGCGCGCGGCGGCGGATCATCGGCATCGTCAGCGGGTGCAGGACGTTGTAGAAACCGTCGAGGTTGGTGCGCATCACCTGGTCCCAGTCGTCGTCGGTCAGCGCCGGGAAGGCGCCGTCGCGGGTCAGCCCGGCATTGCACACCACGCCGTAGTAGGCGCCGTGGGCTTCGACATCGGCTTCCAGCACCGCCTTGCAACTGGCGCGATCGGCCACGTCGAACTGCAGCACCCGGGCCTGCTGGCCGAGTGCGCGCACTTCGGCGGCCACGGCGTCGGCCTCGGCACGGCCGCTGCGACAATGCAGCACCAGGTCGAAGCCGGCCTGTGCCAGGCGCAGGGCAACGGCCCGACCGATGCCACGGCTGGAGCCGGTAACGAGAATGCTGTCAGTCATGCTGTGGTTCCTCTGGGCCGGTTTCGGCCAGGTAGCGGTCGGGCTGTGGCGGGCGGTATACATTCAGGCGGGCCGTGGCATGGATGCCGGGGCCGCGCAGGTGGCATTCGAACACCCCCATGCCGTTGTCGTCTTCCAGCGAGCGCTGCGCGTGGATCAGCAGTTCGGCGCCGGCGGGGAAGTGCTCGACGGCGCATTCGAACTTGCGCGTGCCGAGCAGAAAGCCCAGCTCCACCGGTAGGCCCAGGCGACGGGCGCGGCAGCCGGCGAAGGCGGCCACGCTCTGGGCCATCAGCTCCAGGCCCAGCCAGGCCGGCAGGCTGCCGTCGGCGCGATTGAACAGGCCGCCCGGGCGCACCGTGGTGCGGGTGTGGATCTGCTCGTCGTCGCAGCTGTCGATCTGCTCGATGAGGATCATGTCACCGGCATGGGGCAGCAGCTCGGCCAGGGGCCAGGGGATCATGGGGCGTCTCCGAGAATCAGGCTGACATTGTTGCCGCCAAAGGCGAACGAGTTGCTCATCAGGTAACGCGGGCGCTCCAGCGCAAGCCGTTGGTTGCCATCGACCAGCGCCAGGGCCGGCAATCCCGGGTCCTGCTGGCCGTCCCAGGCATGTGGCGGCAGCAGGCCCTGCGGGTTGTGCCCGCTCAGGGCCAGCCAGCAGAACGCCGCTTCCAGCGCGCCGGCAGCGCCCAGGGTGTGGCCGGTCATGGGCTTGCTCGACGAGCAGGGCAGGCCGGCGCCGAACAGGCTGTGCACGGCCAGGGCCTCCATGGCGTCGTTGTGCACGGTGGCGGTGCCGTGCAGGTTCAGGTAGTCGATCTGCGCTGGCGCAAGGCCGGCATTGTCCAAGGCTTTGCCCATGGCCTGCAAGGCGCCTTTGCCGGTGGGCTCCGGCGCCGAGATATGGTGGGCGTCGGAGCTGGCGCCGGCGCCCAGCAGCGCGATACGCGGGCCTTGCAGGTTGGCCTCGCGGGTCATCAGAAACAGCGCCGCGCCTTCGCCGATGTTGATGCCGGCGCGGTTGCGCGAGAACGGGTTGCAGCGGGTGTCGCTGACCGCCTCCAGGGCACTGAAACCGTTGAGGGTCAGGCCGCACAGGCTGTCGACGCCGCCGCACAGCACCGCGTCGCACAGCCCCAGGTCGAGCAGCCGGCGCGCGCTCATCAGCGCCCGGGCGCTGGAGGTGCAGGCGGTGGAAATCACATAGGCCGGGCCGCTCAGTTGCAGCCAGTCGGCGAGGAAGTTGGCCGGGGCGCTGAGCTCTTGCTGGGCGTAACGGTAGCCCTCGGGAAAGCGCTGCTCGCGCAGGTAGTGGGCGATGCCGTCGCTGGCCTCGGCGATCCCCGAGGTGCTGGTGCCCAGCACCACGCCGAGCCGATGGGCGCCGTGGCGCTCGATCGCTTCACGGATAGCCGGTTCGATCTGCAGCGCGGCGCTGTACAGCAGCTGGTTGTTGCGGCTGTGGTGTTCCGCCAGCGGCAGCTCGGGCAGCGGGGTAGCGACGGCGCCCACCGGCAGGCTGCGCGCGGGCACCCAGCCCGCTTGCGACAGCATGCCCGAACAGTCGCCGGCAAATAGCCGGCGGGCGATATCGGCCTGGTCGTGGCCGAGGGCACAGACCAGGCCCAGGGCATTGAGATAGGCGCTCATGGAGTGTTCTCGTCGGGCAACGGGCTGACGTGATAACGCAGCCCTTGGCCCAGGTTCAAGGTAAAGGTATCGGCGCCCTGATAGCGCACCTGCCAGCGCTCGCCGAGCCAGCGTCGGTCATCCTGCTGGCGGGCCTGGGGGTAGGCCTGTGGCAGTTGCTGCGCCGGGGTCAGGGCGAACAGCACGGCGGCGAACAGCTCGCGCGCCGCCGGGTTCGGCGGTAGCAGCCCGTCGGCCTGCCACTGCTGGCCATCGAGCAACTGGCGGGCCTGGGGGATGCCCAGCAGATCGAGCAGCGACCAGCGCAGGCGGGTGTCTTCGCGCTGGATCACCAGCAGCCAGTCCTGGCGTTGCCCGGCCTGCTCCCGTTCGACGTGCAACTGGCGTGGCAGTTCCAGCGCGGGCGCTTGCTCAGGCAAGGGCGGTCGCGCGGCGCAGGCACCGAGCAACAGGCAGCAGAGCATGGCCAGCAAGGCTTTCATGGGGTCTCCTGCGCTTTGCGCGCGACCACGTTGAGCAAGGTCTCTTCGCGTTGCCCGACCGGCGGTGGGTTACGCAGCCCGAAGCGTTCGAGCAGACCGAAGTCCTTGGCGCGGCTCCACCACAGGTACGGGTACGAGACATGCCGTGGCGCAAACTCGAAGCCTTGGGCGCTGAGCATCTGCAGGTAGCCCTCGGCACTCTTCTGAACATGCATCGGGTGGCGGAACAGCCAGCGGATCACCCAGGTATCGATATACGCCTCGGTGGACTCGGCGAACAGCAGGTAGCCACCCGGCTTGAGCACCCGGTGGAATTCGGCCAGGGCTTTTTCCTGTTCCACCAGGTGGTGGAAGGTCTGGTGGCAGAACAGGATATCGACGCTGGCGTCGGCGTAGGGTAGCGCGGCGCAGTCGCTGCCATGCAGTTCCACCGCGATGCCCAGGCGTTCGGCCTCGGCGGCGCTGAGCGCCAGGCTGTGCGGGTCGGCGTCGGTGCCCAGCAGGCGCGAAGGGGCGAACACCTGGTGCAGGTGGCGGAACGACTTGCCCTGGCCGCAGCCGACATCCAGCAGCACCGGCGCGGCCGGCGGGTTGCCGTCGAACAGCCGGCGCAGGTCGTTGATTGCCACCCGCAGCACATGGTGCTGCCAGGTGTGGCTGCGCAGGAACCAGAACCCGAAACGGGTTTCCTCGACATAGGTGTCGCTGAAAAAGGCCTTGGACGTGCTGCTGTTCATGGCGGTGGATGCGCTCCTTCGCGGGGGGCGGCCCAGGGGGCCAGCAGGAAACTGAAAGCCAGGCCCAGGCTTACCGCCAGGCCGAAGTTGCTGACTGCCGGGGTGCTCGACAACGCCAGCAGGCCGAACGACAGCCAGGTGGTCACTGCCGCCAGCAGGGTGCCCAGCAGGCTCACGGCGGCGCCGCCGATGCGCTCGTGCATGAGGATGGCGTAGTCGACGCTGATGGCCGTCACCAGCAGCAGGCCGAACAGGCTGAACAGGGTCAGCGGCTGGCCCAGCCAGCCGAGGCTGGCCAGGCTGCATAGTGCCGCCAGCAGCGGCAGGGCGACGATGCGCAGGGCGCCGCGCAGGCCGAACGGCAGCACCAGCAGCACCACGATCAGCAGGCACGACAACAGCTTGAGTTCGGCGGCGCTGAGCTGGGTGGCGGCGAACAGCTGGTTCAGCTCGCCGAGGCGGTCGACCAGTTGCACGCCGGGCAGGTCGTCGGTCTGCAGGCGCAGCAAGGCGGTGTCGCCCAGGCCTTGCAGACTGACGATGGCGGCCACGCCATCGCCGTCCGGGCCCAGCCACAAGGGCCGCCAGGCTTCGCCCAGCGGGCCGGCCAGCACTTGGTCGATGCTTTGCGGCGGCAGCTGTTGCAGGTGCTGGAGCTCGCCTGCCAGCGCGGCCTCGGGCACGCCGAGCGCCAGCAAGGGTTGCCAATGTGCTGGCAACTGGCCGAGGGCCTGTTGCAGCTGGGCCTGTTGCGCAGGGCTGGCGAGCAGCTGGCTGAGGCTCATGTAGCCTTTGAGCTTGCCCAGCTCGACCAGTTCGCCCAGCTTGCCGCTCAGCGCCTGCAGGCGTACGAGCAGTTGCTGCGGATCGTTGCCGCGCACCAGGTAGAACTGGCTGGTGGGCTGATAGCCGGTGATGCGCGCCACGGCCTGGGCCTCTTGCAGCAACTGCGGCGGGCTGGCGACCCACTGGCGGATGTCGTTGCGGCTGTCCAGGCGCCACAGGCCGGCGGCGCAGAACAGCAGCACCAGGATCAGCAGCACCGCGCTCGGCACCTTGGCCAGCAGGCGTTCACGCAGCCTGGTCAGGGATTGCGCGATGCGCAGCGGCCACTGCGCCGGGCGCAACTCGACGCCTGCAAGCAGCGCGGGCAGCAGGCACACCGCGCCGAGGTAGGCGCCCAGCAGCCCGGCGGCGGAAAACGCGGCGATCTGGGTCAGCGCCGGGAACGGCGTGAACGCCAAGGCCAGGTAGCCGATGACGCTGGTCGCCAGGCTCAGGCTCAGCCCCGGCAAGGTCAGGCGCAGGGCCGGCCAGCTGTGCCAGGGCTTGAGGCTCCAGCTCTTGGACAGGTAGTGCAGCGGGTAATCCACCGCCACGCCGATCAGGCTCGAGCCCAGCACCAGGGTCATCACATGCATCTGCCCGAACAGCGCCACGCACACCACCGCGCCGAACAGCATGCCCACCAGCACCGGCACGAAGGCCAGCAGCACGCGCCAGCGCCGGAAGGCCAACAGCAACAGCAGCAGGATGCCCAGTGTGGCGCCACCGCCGACCCAGGTGATCTCGCGGCTGGCCTGCTGCTGGCCGGCGGCGGCGTACAGCAGGCCGCTGGCCGCCAGCAGCCGGGCACCGTGCTGGTCGGCGTCGAGGCGGCTGGCTGCGAGCAGCTCGGCCACCTGCAATGGCAGGTGCATGTCGAAGGCGTTGCCCTGGGTGCGTGCCCGCAGCAGTACCCACTGCTGGCCGTCGGCCTCGGCGACCAGCGCACCGCTGGCGGTATCCAGCTGCACGTTGACCGGCATCGGCTGGCTGTTCTGGATGCGCCCGGTCAGGCCCAGCCAGTCGTCCTGGCTGGGTACCAGGCTGAAACCGGCGAAGGGGTCGAACAGGCTTTTCACGCGCTGTTCGATGAAGGCCTGGGGCTGGGTGATCAACTGCTCGCGGTCGTTCGCCGAGAGCAGGGCCAGGCGGCCTTGCAGCAGTTGCGCGCGCAATGCCGACAGGTCGGTCTGCAGGCTCCACTGGACCTTTTCAAACAGGCCACTGGCTTGCCATTGCGTGGCCAGGCGCTCGGTCAGGGCCAGTGCCTGTTCACGTTCGGGGTGGCCTACCAGCACCAGAATTTCGCGGTTGAGCGGCTCTTGCATGCGCTGTTCGGCCCGCAAGACCTGCGGGTCCTGGGTGGCGCCGGGCACCAGGGTCATCAGGTCGGCCGACAGCGGCGCGCCGCGGTGCCACTGCCAGCCGGCGATGGCCAGCATCACCAGCAGCAAGCCGAGGAACAGGCGCGGCAGCAGGCGTTCAGTCGGCAAAATCGCTGCGCTCCGTGTCGCTCAGGGCCGCTGCGGCGGTGCTGGCCGGCATGCGCAGCACGGTGCTGTCGCCCTGGGTTTCGCTCAGCTCGATGCGCTCCACATACTGCCCGCCGGCGATGTCGATGCGGTTGAACACCTGTTTGAGCAGCAGCGAGCGCGGCGTCAGGCGCAGTTGCCAGTGCCCGGCGTCGCCGGACAGGGCCAGTTCGAAATCACGTTGCAGGCCACTGCTGTCGCCCTGCAGCACGGCGAAGAACAGGCGGTTCTGCTCGGCCCCGGCGCTGCGGCTGGGCAGGGTTTGCCAACCGTTCGGGTCGCGCCGGGCGATGCCTTTGGCGTCGATGCGGTAATCCTGGCGCAGCGGGGTGTCCAGCAGCCACAGCAGGCCGTGGTCACGGGCGAGAACGAAGCGACCCTTGCTCAGCAGCGGCTGGGGCAGGGCGCGCAGGTGTTTTTCCTGGATGAACGGGCCCTTGACCACGGCGGGCTGGCTGAGCTGCTTTTGCAGGTCGTCGAGGCTGAAGGCCAGGGTCAGGGGGCTGGCGAGCAGCAGGCCGAGCGTGATGAGGAAGCGGGCCGCGTTGCGGCCCATCGCCGGCAAGCCGGCTCCCACAGGAACCGCGCAGCCTTTGTGGGAGCTGGCTTGCCAGCGATGAGGCCAGAGCAGGCGACTCATGACAGCACCTTGGCAACCGCATCGAGCATCGCCTGCGGCGAGGCCAGTTGCATCTCGCCGCTGTCGATATGCACGGCTACCTGCACGGTGCTGGCACGGGTCATGCGCTCGCCGGTTTCGGCATCGCTGATCAGGTAATGGATCTTCAAGCGGTTCTCCCACTCCACCAGGCTGGCGCGTACGGTCAGGCGCTGGCCGAAGGTGGCACCGCGGATGTAGCGCAGCTGCAGGTCGATCACCGGCCAGTGATAACCGGAGGCCTGCATGCCGCGGTAATCGTGCTGCAGGCGTTCGAGCAAGGCGCAGCGGGCGACTTCCAGGTACTTGACGTAATGCCCGTGCCAGACGATGTGCATGCTGTCCACATCGAAGAACGGCACGACGATCTCGCTGTCGACGTGAAACACCCCGGGGTTACGCATGCAGCCTCCAGTGGCGCTGGCCGATACGGGTCAGGCACAGGCGCAGGTCGTGTTCCAGGGCGCGGTCCTCGATCACCGGGGCGAAGTCGGCCAGCAGCAGTTGGTGCATCTGTTCGAGCGCGGGCGGCAGAGGCCGGGCGTCGGCCTGGCGGCCACGCAGCCAGACGCCCTGGTTGGCCGCCAGCAAGGTGGCGGCGGCGACCTGCTCGGTCAGCTCCAGCACCCGCAGGGCATCGCGCGCGGCAATGGTGCCCATGCTCACCTTGTCCTGGTTGTGGCATTCGGTGGAGCGCGAGAACACGCTGGCCGGCATGGTCTGCTTGAGGGCTTCGGCGGTCCAGGCGCTGGCGCCGATCTGCACGGCCTTGAAACCGTGGTTGAGCATGGCCCGCTCGGCCTCGGCGCCGGACAGGTTGCTCGGCAGGCCGTGGTTGTAGCGCACGTCCACCAGCAGCGCGAGCTGCCGGTCGAGCAGGTCGGCGACGTTAGCCACCAGGGTTTTCAGGCTGTCCATGGCGAAGGCGATATGCCCGCCGTAGAAGTGCCCGCCGTGCAGCACGCGCTCGGCGTCGCCGTCGATGATCGGGTTGTCGTTGGCGCTGTTCAGTTCGGTTTCGATGAAGCCGCGCAGCCAGCCCAGGCTGTCGGCCAGCACGCCGAGCACATGGGGCGCGCAGCGCAGCGAGTAGCGGTCCTGCAGGCGGTGCAGCGACGGCAGCGGCGCGTCGATGGCCAGGTCCTGGCGCAGCCAGGCGGCCACCTGGGTCTGGCCCGGGTGCGGCTTGGCGGCGAACAGGCGCTCGTCGAAGTGCTCCGGGTTGCCCTGCAGGGCGATCACGTTGAGCGCGGTGATGCGCGTGGCCAATTGCAGCAGGTAGTCGGCGCGGGCGAAGGCCAGGCAGGCCAGGCCGGTCATTACCGCGGTGCCGTTCATCAGCGCCAGCGCTTCCTTGGGGCGCAGCACCAGCGGCTGCCAGCCCAGCTCGCGGTGCACCTCGGCACTGCTGCGGCGCTCGCCCTGATACAGCACCTCGCGCTCGCCGGAGAGGGTGGCGGCCACGTAGGACAGCGGCGTCAGGTCGCCGCTGGCGCCCACCGAGCCCTCTTCGGGGATCAGCGGCAGAATGTCGTGTTCGAGGAACAGTTGCAGGCGCTCCAGCAGTTCCATGCGCACCCCCGACACGCCATGGCTCAGCGAGCGCAGGCGCGCTGCCAGCACCGCGCGAGTGGCCGCTGCATCGAGCAGGCGGCCCAGGCCGCAGCCGTGGAAGGTGTAAAGGTGACGCGGCAGGCTCTCGACATGCTCCAGCGGCACGGCCACCACGCAGGAGTCGCCGTAGCCGGTGGTGACCCCGTAGATCACCCCTTCCTGGTCGAGCAGGGTGTCGAGAAAGCGCGCGCCACGGGCGATGCGCTCGCGGTACTCGGCGTCGTCCTGCAGGCGGCTGGCGGCACGGCGCTCGGCCACGGCCAGCACGTCCTCGATGGCCAGCGGCGCTTCGCCGAAGGTGACAGGCTCATGGGGTTGCATCGTCATCGCTCTTCCAGAAAGGGTAGAAATTGAACCACTGCAGTGGCGCCTGGCGGCAGTAATGGGCCAGGCGTTCGGCGTAGCGGGCCGTCCATTGCTGGATCACCTGGTCACGCTCGGCACGCCGCCATTGCAGCTGTGCGGCGAAAGGTTCCAGGGTGATCTGGTAGCGGCCGTCGAGCTTGAGGCAGAACAGCAGGTTGACCGGGCAGCCGAGCAGCCCGGCCAGCAGCCACGGGCCTTGCGGGAACGCGGCCGGCTGGCCGAGAAAGTCCACGCTGGCGGTGCGCGCGCCATGCAGCGGCACGCGGTCGCCGGCGATCGCCAGCCACTCGCCGCGCTCCAGGCGTTGCGAGAGCTGCAGCATGATCGCCGGGTCCAGCTCGCTGACCTGGATCAGCCGCAGGTGGGTGGCCCCGGCCTCGCCGAGCAGGCGGTTGAACTGCTCGGCATGGCGGGTATGCACCAGCACGTTCATGGTCACCTGCTCGCCCAGTTCGGCCAACGCCCGACACACCTCGAGATTGCCCAGGTGGGCGCCCACCAGCAGTTGCCCGCGCTCGCCGCGCAACTGCCCGCGCAATCCGGCCGGGTCGACGATATCGATGTCTTCCAGGCGCAGGCGGCCGTTCCACACGTCGAGCTTGTCCAGCAGGGCGTCGGCGAAGGCCATGAACTGGCGGAACACCTGCCACTGGCTGGGCGCTGGCGTGTGCCCGGCGCTCCAGCGGTGCAGGCGCTGCTGATACTGCCAGGCGCTGCGTCGGGCGCGGCGGCCGAACAGGAAGAAGTAGGCGACGATCACATGGATCAGCGGGCTGAGCAGCCGGCGCCCGAGCAGGCGTGCCAGCAGTGCGGTCAGCTGCATCAACCGGAAGCTGCCGCGCTCGCGTTGCGCGGCCCAGTGCTGCTCGCTCATCGGCGCCACCGGCGCCAGAGGATCAGCGGGCTGCGCAGGAGCATGCCGAAGAACAGCTTGGCGTGCATCTTCGAGATCAGCGCGTTGTCGTGCACCAGGCGAAAGTGCGACAGGCCGTCCTGCGGGTAGTGCACCCGGGTCGGCAGCCAGCGCATCGGCTGGTTGCGCCAGGCCAGGCGCACCAGGATCTCGGGGTCGAAGTCCATGCGCTTGCCCAGCTTGACGCTGTCGATCAGCGCCAGGGTCGGCGGCAGCGGGTAGACGCGAAAGCCGCACATCGAATCGGGAATGGCCAGCGACAGGCTGTTGATCCACACCCATACATGGGTGAGGTAGCGGGCATACAGACGACCCTTGGGCACACTGGCGTCGTACTGTGGATAACCGCACACCAGCGCCTGTGGATAAACCTGCGACTGGGCCAGGAAGTGGCCGACATCGGCCAGGTCGTGCTGGCCGTCGGCGTCCACCTGCAGGGCGTGGCTGAAGCCCAGCCGCGCGGCCTCGCGCAGGCCGGCCATCACCGCGCCGCCCTTGCCCTGGTTGACCGCCAGTTGCACCAGGTGCACATCCTCGCGCTCGGCCAGCTGGCGCAGCACCTTGGCGCACGGCGCATGGCTGGCGTCATCCACCAGCACGCAAGGCAGGCCGGCGCGCAGCAGGTCGTCGACCACCTTGGGCACGGCCTGTTCGTGGTTGTACACCGGGATCACCGCGCAGGGTTTATGCACTGGCGGCCTCCAGCAGGATGCGGCCGCTGGCGCAGGCTTGGCCGGCGCGGGTGTAGCTGAAGTACAGCTTGCTGCGGTCCGGCTCGAAGCGCAGGTCCAGCTGCAGTGTGTCGCCGGGGCGCACCAGTTGCTGGAACTTGAGTACTTCCATGCCGGCGAAGCGCAGGTTGGCGGCCAGCAGCGGTTCGGCGAGGGCGATGGCCCAGTCGAGCTGGACCACGCCGGGCAGTACCGGGGTCTGCGGGAAATGGCCGGTGAAGCAGGGCAAGTCCAGCGGCACGGCCAGGCGCAGTTGCAGTTGGTTGCCTTCGCGGGCCTGTTCCTCGACCTCGGGGGCCTGGCTGCGAGCGGCCAGCAGCAACGCCGTGACCTCGGCCTGGGGCAGCTTGCCCTGGGCGTTGCACGGCAGCTGGCGCAGCAGGCGCCAGCGCCGGGGCAGGGCGATGGCCTCGCAGTGTTCGGCCAGGTGCGCACGCAGGCCCTCCAGCAGTGCGCGGCGCCCCTGGTTACGCAGCGCATGCAGGCCTTCGGCGCTTGGCACCAGCAGGGCACCGAGGAAGGCGCGACCTTCTTCGATCACCCCCAGGCGCGCCTCGGCGACCCAGGCGTGGGCGCACAGGGCCTGTTCGAGCATGGGCAGGGAAATGCGTTTCTCTTCCAGCTTGACGGTGCGGTCGAGGCGGCCGAGCAGTCGAAAGCGCCCGTCGCTGGCGAACTCGGCGGCATCGGCGCTTTGCTCGACGTGGCCGGCAGGCAGGTAGGGCGAGGCGATGCGCAGGGCGCCGTCGGCATCCTGGCTGAGTACCACGCCGGCGAACGGCTGCCACAGGGCTTCACCCTGGCGCCAGGCGATGCCGCCGGTTTCGGAGCTGCCGAGGATTTCCGTGGGCCACTGGCCGAGGCGCTGGTGCAGGCGTTCGGCGGCTTCGGCGGGCAGTTCGCCGCCGGAGGAGAATACCCGTCGCACCGTGCTCAGCCCGGGCCAGTCGAGGTTGTCGCCCATGCGCTTGAGCAGCGCCGGGCTGGCCACCCAGGCGAACGCCGGGTGTTCGCGGCTGGCGCGTTGCAGGTCTTCGGGGAACGGCTGGGCCCTTCGGGCGAAGCCGCGACCGGCGCACAGCGGCCACAGCACGCGGAACAAAAGGCCGTAGATGTGCTGGGTGGCGACGCTGCCGAGGATGTGCGCATCGCCCAACGATGCGCCCCACAACTGCTCCAGGGCGATGACTTCGTTGGCCAGTTGGCGCAGGCATTTGTCGATGCGCTTGGGCTCGCCGCTGGAGCCCGAGGTGCACAGGCTGATGCGGCATAGGTCCGGGTCGAGGTCGGCGCTGGCCAGTGGTTCGCCCAGCAGGTCGTCGAGTTGTGGGTCGCCCGGCTGGTCGCTGAGCCACAGGTCGACCTGGGCCTGCCAGCGGGCGCGGGTCTGCGCTTGCAGGTCGGCGGTCAACAGCACCTGCGCCCCGGCGCGCCAGGCGCCGAGCAGGGCGATGGCCAGTGTCGCTGCGTCATCCACATGCACCGCCAGGCGTTGCACGCCCCGGGCTTGCAGGCCACCGGCCAGGCGCAGGGCTTGCCGGCACAGCGCGGCGTGGTCCAGGGCCGGCGCCTCGGTCACCGGGCGTGACGTGGCCAGCGGGTGCAACAGGTGTTCGAGGTTGATCCAGTTCATGAGCGTCCTCGCACACGTTGACGTATCAGCCATTCCACGGCGAACAGCAGGCCCATCGCGGCGTAGGCGATCAGGCCGTTGTACAGGGTCCACCAGGCCAGTGGCGCCCACAGGGTCAGGCCGGCGGCGATCAGGCCGTTGACCAGGAAGAACAGGCACCAGGCCTGGGTCACCCGCCGCGTGTAGCGCACCGCCGCCGGTGGCAGTTCGGGTTCGCGCAGCCGCGCCAGGCGCTCGGCCATTGGCATGCCCTGCAGCAGGCTGGTGCCGAACAGGCCGAGTAAGAAGGCGCTGATCAGCACGGGGTACCAGCGCAGCAGTTGCGCGCTGTCGGACAGCGCCAGCAGCGCGCAGAAACCCAGCGCCGCCAGCGCCATCCACAGGCCGCCGGGGCGTTGTGGCGCGCTCAGTGCGCGGGCCAGCCACAGGCCGCCGAGCAGCAGGGCGAACTGCCACGGGGCGAAGTGGCCCAGGCCGTAGTGCACGGCAAACGGATACAGCACGCCGGCCAGCAGCAGGCCGAGGCCGACCAGGCGTTTCATGCCGCGCTGTTTACCAGGCGATGAACCGCTTCGACCACATCGTTGACGGTGCGTACCGACTTGAAGTCCTCGGCGCTGATCTTCTTGCCGGTCTTGCGCTTGATGTGATCGAGCAGGTCGATGGCGTCGATGCTGTCGATTTCCAGGTCCTGGTACAGGTGCGATTGCAGGCTGATGCGCTCGGGCTCGAGCTCGAACAGCTCGACCAGGGCGTCACGGAGGGTGTTGAAGATGTCTTCGCGGGTTTGCATGGTGCGGTCTCAGGCGGCCTGGCGGGCGGTGATGAACGCCGCGAGGGTGGCGACGTTGGTGAAATGGCTGCGGGTGTCCTTGGCATCGGCGTCGATCTTGATGCCGTAGCGCTTCTGGATCGCCAGGCCCAGCTCGAGGGCGTCCACCGAGTCCAGGCCCAAGCCTTCGCCGAACAGTGTCTGTGCGTCGTCGATGTCCTGCACGCTGATGTCTTCCAGGCCCAGGGCGTCGATGATCAGTTGCTTGATGTCACGGTTCAGGTCGTGCTGTGCATCGCTCATCGGTGGCGAGCTCCTTGTTGTAGTACTGGTGCAGGTAATCGTTAAGTTTGCGCGACGCCAGGGGGGCCGGGCCAAGGCTGGCGAAGGCCTGGGGGTCGATGTCGGCGCCGACGCGCAGGCTGAAGTGCACGCGCCGCCGGGGGATGCGGTACCAGGGCTCGTGCTTGGTCAGGGTGGCGGGGCTGACCTGGATGATCACCGGTGTGATGATTTTCGCACCGCGCAGGGCGATCGCGGCGGCGCCACGATGGAAGGCCGGGGCCTGGCCGGGCGGGGTGCGGGTGCCTTCGGGGAAGATCACCAGCGGCTGGCCCTGCTGCAGCGAGGCGGCGGCGCTGTCGAGCATGTCCAGGCTGCCGTCGTTGCCGATGTACTGCGCCTCGCGCACCGGCCCACGGGTGAAGGGGTTGTCGAACAGGCTGTGCTTGACCACGCAGTTGGCGTCGCGCACCTGCCCGAGCAGGAACACCACGTCGATCAATGAAGGGTGGTTGGCGATGATCATCTGCCCGCGCCGGCCCAGGCGTTCGGCGCCGCTGATCTCGAAGGTGAGCACACCGAGGCCGCGCATGATCAGGATGAACCGCCAGAACAGCCAGCCGATGGTGCGTCGGGCGCGTTGGCGATGCTGTTCGCCACTGCCCGGCAGGCAGGCCAGCAGCGGGAACACCAGCAGGCGCAGGCACAGCCCGCCCAGCCCGAACAGCAGGAAGCTCAGGGCGGTGGCCGCCAGGCGCCACAGGTAGGCGTCGCGGGGGCGGTTCATGGCTGACGTTGCCAGTTCCATGTGCGACGGCTCCAGGTGTGGGAAAAGGCGTTGTGGCCGCTGAGCGAGGCGTGCAGCCACGCCAGGGCATGGGGCAGCTCGGGGGCTGGCGCCGTTTGTGCCGGCCCAAGGGACAGCTGCCATTGCTGGCCGGGGGTGAGCAGCAGCGCCACGGCGTAGGCGAACGGCACATCGCTGATGCAGGGCGCATAGGCGGCCGGGGGTTGTTCCTCGGTGACGATCAGCAGCACCGCCGGTGCACCTTCGGCGAGCAGCGCGGCGGCTTCCATGGCGCCTTGCTCGAAGCCGTCGCCGGCGGCGGCCAGGGCGGTCATCTCGCAGGTTTGCCCGCGCATGATCGACCACAGGCCGATCATCGCGTTGTGCACCGACAGGCTGAACTGGGTCGGCGACAACGGCTGCTGGCTGGCCAGTTCGCTGAGGATCGAGAAGGTGCGCGGGGTTTCACCGTGGCGCGAGACGAACACCAGTGGCAGCTGGGCGTGGCCTTCGGCCAATGGCCAGCCGACGGCAAAGGCCATGCGCGCCATATGGCTCAGGCGGCGGCGCTGCAAGGCTGGCAGGAACGCCACGTCCGGCGCCTGCTCGGCACCGGGCTCGCGTTCGGCGCCGTCCGCCCAGGCCTGCCAGTCGGCAGGGCTGTGCAGGCCCGGGGCCCAGGCACGCCATTGGCTGATGTCGAAGGTGATCATGATGAGTGTGACGTTCCGCCCTGAGGGAGTTCCTGTCCGTGGGAATGACTCGGAGCACGCGCCGTGCGGGCTTGGCGCACGGGAAGGTGGCGCGCATTATCCCGGTGCACGGGACGTGTATCAATCCACATGATGGCTATCGGACAACATCCACACGCATATGCGTCATGTCCGCTTCCATGGCTGCACGGTTTCCGACAGTCGGTTACGCGCAGGTTGTCGGGCTGCATGCCGTCAACTTGAGCGAACAACGCTGGCCAATGGCGCAGTGTCGCCACATACTCGGGCATTCGTTGATACACGGAGGTCTGACATGCGGCGCGTGGTGTTCAATCAGAAAGGTGGCGTGGGCAAATCGAGCATTGCCTGCAATCTGGCGGCGGTGAGTGCCAGCGAAGGCTATCGGACCCTGCTGATCGACCTGGATGCCCAGGCCAACTCGACCCAGTACCTGACCGGCCTGACCGGCGACGACATCCCCATGGGCATCGCCGACTTCTTCAAGCAGTCGCTGTCCAGCGGCCCGTTCGCCAAGAAGAACAAGGTCGATATCTACGAAACACCGTTCGACAACCTGCATGTGGTCACCGCCACGGCAGAGCTGGCCGACCTGCAGCCCAAGCTCGAGGCCAAGCACAAGATCAACAAGCTGCGCAAACTGCTCGAAGAGCTGGACGAGGACTACGAGCGGATCTACATCGATACCCCGCCGGCCCTTAATTTCTATGCCGTTTCCGCGCTGATCGCCGCTGATCGCGTGTTGATCCCCTTCGACTGCGACAGCTTCTCGCGTCAGGCCCTGTATGGCCTGCTGGCCGAGATCGACGATTTGAAGGAAGACCACAACGACGAACTGGTGGTCGAAGGCATCGTGGTCAACCAGTTCCAGTCACGCGCCAGCCTGCCGCAGCAGATGCTCGATGAATTGCTGGCCGAGGGGTTGCCGGTGCTGCCGGTGTACTTGAGCAGCTCGGTGAAGATGCGTGAGTCCCACCATGCCAGCTTGCCGCTGATTCACCTGGAGCCACGGCATAAGCTGACTCAGCAGTTTGTTGAGTTGCATGATCTGCTGGAGCGGAGTGCGTGAGGGCCTGCATGAGTTCGCCGAAAGATCTTCAGCGCCGATGAGATCGAGCGCCGCCCGCGCGGCGCATCGCTGGCAAGTCGCAGCGGCGAACCGCAGCTCCCACATCTGTTTCGGGCCAGTCACTCTTGTAAGGTCATCACTGTCCGCCTTGTTGGTACGACGCGGTTTCAGTGTGGGCGTTGCCGCCGCTCCACATGACTCAAGACATGCACCAAGGCAGGCGCCGGTACTTTCACAGGAATAATTGGCCCGAAACAAACTGTGGGAGCTGGCTTGCCAGCGATGCGCCGCGCGGGCGGCGCTCGATCTCACAGGTGCTGCAATTCTTCCGCCGACCCCCTGTCAGCCCCGACGCAATCCCCTCAAATCCCTTGCCCGCGCAACCACTCCAGCAACGACTGGAGTGGAAACGCGCCGGCCTGGCGAGTCACTTCGCGGCCATTCTTGAACAGGATCAAACTGGGGATCGAGCGAATACCCAGTTGCCCGGCGAGGTTGCGATTGGCTTCGCTGTCGAGCTTGGCCAGGCGGCAACGGCCAGTCAGTTGCCGGGCCGCCTGTTCGAAGGTCGGGGCGAAGCTCTTGCACGGGCCACACCAGTCGGCCCAGACATCCAGCAGCAGCGGCAGGTCGCCCTTGATCTGGGCGGCGTAGTTGGCTTCGGTCAGGTCGAAGGGGCGGGACAACAGCATGTCCTGCTTGCAGCGGCCGCATTTCGGGCTGTCGCCCAGGCGTTCAGCGGGCAGGCGGCTGAGGCCGTTGCAGTGGGGGCAGGGGATTACCAGCGGTGCACTCATGTATGGCTCCAAGGTGGGCGTGGGAGCGGGCTTGCCCCGCGATGGCGTCAGATCAGGCAGTGACGTTGTAGCGGCTGACGCTATCGCGGGGCAAGCCCGCTCCCACAGGTGAATGTCAGGAAGAGCAGCTTATCTCCAGATGCTTGCCCCACTCCGGCGGTCGCTCGGCATAAGCCTGCATGCCGGCCTGCTCCTCGAACGGCTTGCTCAACACCTGATGCAGCCGCCGCACTTCACTGTAGTCACCCGCCTCCGCCGCCTCGATGGCCTTCTGCGCCAGGTAATTGCGCAGCACATACAACGGATTGACCGCGTGCATCCGCTCACGCCGCCCCTCGGCGTTACCCGGCTCACGCTGGCAGCGTGCCAGGTACTCGGCGCCCCAGGCGTCGAAACCGGCCAGGTCGACGAAGTCATCGCGTACCACTTGCAGCGCTTCGGCCACTGGCCGTTCACCGAGCTTGCGGAAGAACAAGGTGTAGTCCACGCCACCGCTCTGCATGCGCTGCAGCAGGCGTTCTACCAACGCCATGTCGTCATCCTCGGCCGTGGTCAGGCCCATACGGCGGCGCATCAGGTCGAGGTAGTGGGCCTGGTACAGCGGCAGGAACAGCGCCAGCACCTCCTTGAGCGGCTCGACCTCGATCACCGTGGTCAGGGCCTGGGCCAGGGCGCTCAGGTTCCAGTGAGCAATCGGCACCTGGTTGGCGTAGCTGTAGCGGCCACGGTCGTCGGAATGGTTGCAGATGAAGTTGGCGTCGAAGTCGTCGAGGAAGGCATAAGGGCCGAAGTCGAAGGTGATGCCGAGGATCGACATGTTGTCGGTGTTCATCACCCCATGGCAGAAGCCATACGCCTGCCAGCGGGCGATCAGCTCGGCGTTGCGTTCGACGATAGTGCGGAACATGGCCAGGTAGGGCTGCTCGGCGTCGCGGCATTCGGGATAGTGCTGGTCCAGAACATGGTCGATCAGCACCCGCTGCTGCTCGGGCTGCTTGGTGTAGTAGAAATACTCGAAATGGCCGAAGCGCACGTGGCTCTGGGCCAGGCGCAGGAGCATGGCGGCACTTTCGCGGGTTTCGCGCCACACTGGGGTGCTCGAGCCGATCACGCTCAGTGCGCGGCTGCTGGGAATGCCCAGGGCGTGCAGCGCTTCGGAGGCGAGGAACTCACGGATCGACGAGCGCAGCACCGCGCGGCCGTCGCCCATGCGCGAGTAGGGGGTCTGGCCGGCGCCCTTGAGGTGCAGGTCCCAGTGCTCGCCGGCATCGTTGAGCACTTCGCCCAGCAGCAGGCCGCGGCCATCGCCCAGGCGCGGGTTGTACGAGCCGAACTGGTGGCCGGAATAGACCATCGCCCGCGGGTCGGCTTGTTCCCATAGCTTGTGGCCGCCGAACAGCTCGGCGAATACCGGCAGCTCGGCCTGGGCCGGGTCGAGGTCGAGCAGGGCCATGGCCGAGGTGCTGGCGACGACCAGACGCGGCTCGGCGATCGGCTCGGGCAGAACCTGGGTGGAGAAGGCGTCGCCGAGCTGGGCGAAGCGGTTGTCGAAGCTGAGGTGGTCGAGGGACTTCACGGGGCCTGCTCCTGGATTCGGTGCGATTGGGGCCGCTTTGCGGCCCTTCGCGGGTAAACCCGCTCCCACAGGGATCGCGCTGGCTCTGTGGGAGCGGGTTTACCCGCGAACGAGGGCGCAGCCCTCGCAGCGATTCTCGACAGGATAAAGGATCTGAGGCCGGTCAGGCGCCCGGCGTGCCATCCGGCTTCGGCTGCTCCATCGGGATCAGTTGCTGCTTGCCGCCCTTGGTATCCATCACGAACACCTCCACCTGGCGTACCGAGATCTTGATGTCGTGGGCCTTGAACTCGCGGTTGATGTAGCGGTTGAGCTCATCCAGCGTCGGGTTGCGGTCGCCCAGGTCGCGCACGTGCATGCGCAGTTCATGGTCCAGCGAACTCTCGCCGAAGTTGAGGAAGTACACGATCGGCTCCGGGTCCTTGAGCACCCGCGGGTTCTCGTGGGCGCCCTTGAGCAGGATATCGCGCACCAGGTCCAGGTCCGAGCCATAGTCGATGCCCAGCTTCAGCGTCACCCGGGTGACCGTGTCGGTCAGCGACCAGTTGATCAGCTGGCCGGTGATGAAGGTCTTGTTGGGGACGATGATGTCCTTGCGGTCGAAGTCGGTGATGGTGGTGGCACGGATGCGGATCTTGCTCACCGTGCCGGACAGGTTGCCGATGGTGATGGTGTCGCCGATCCGTACCGGGCGCTCGAACAGGATCATGATGCCGGAGATGAAGTTGGCGAAGATCTCCTGCATGCCGAAGCCCAGGCCCACCGACAGCGCCGCCACCAGCCATTGCAGCTTGTCCCAGCTGACCCCGAGGGTCGACAGGGTGCTGACGATGCCGACCCCGACGATGATGTACGACAGCAGCGTGGTGGTGGCGTAGGCGCTGCCCTGGGCCAGGTTGAGCCGCGACAGCACCAGCACTTCGAGCAGGCCCGGCAGGTTGCCGGCCAGGGCGAAGGTGATGCCGACGATCACCAGCGCCCCCAGCAGGTCGCCGAGGCTGATCGGCACCATGCTGGCGGCGGCGCCGGTACCGCTGGTGTATTCGTAGAGGGTGAAGTTGTTGAGGTAGGAGAACACCGAGATCAGGTCTGCCCAGACCCAGTACAGGCCGGCGATGAAACCACCCAGCAGGGCCAGGCGGATCAGGCGCAGGGACTGCTGGTTGACCTGCTCGATGTCCAGGGTCGGCTCTTCGACCGGTACTTCGCCGTCCAGGCCTTCCTTGGCCGCCTGGCGTTTGCTCAGGGCGCGCTGGTAGGCCAGGCGCCGCGCCGCCACCGACAGGCCGCGCACGAATGCGGCCTCGATCACCAGCCAGAACAGCAGCAGATAGAGGGTGTAGATCAGGCGGTCGGTGAGTTTGAGCGCGGTGTAGTAGTAGCCGAAGCACACCGCCACGAACAGGGCGATGGGCAGGGCGGTGAAGGCCACTCCGACCGCGCGGCGGAACAGCGAGGTGTCGCGGTGCGCCGGGCTGCTCAGCAGCAGGCGGCTGAGCAGCCAGGCCATCAGCGCATAGCAGGCCAGCACCACGCCGATGCCCAGCACGTCGTCGGCCAGGGCCGAGGGCTGGTGTTCGGCCACCGCCACCACGCCCACCAGGGCCAGCACCACGGTGCCCAGCCGGCGCACCCAGCCACGCAGGAACTCGACCTGCGGCTTGTGCCAGCGGAAGTGGATCTCGGCCACGCCGCCCGGGGCGAGGATGCGGTAGGCGGTGTAGAACACCAGCCAGGCCTGGGCCAGTTGCCAGAGGGCGGCGCCGAGGTTGGCGTTTTGCCCGCGGGCGTCGATCTGCAGGGCGTAGCTACCCAGCGCCAGGGCCAGGGCCACCGGCATGGCCAGGAGGATGTTGATCAGGATCGCCTGGGGCGTGTGCCACTGGCTGTCACGCTTGAAGTGGCCGATGTCCTGGTGAACCTTGCCCAGGCGCTGATACAGGTACTTGCGTCGCCACAGCAGGGCGCCGATCACCAGCAACAGCGGCAGGAACAACAGCGGGCGCTGGCTGAGGCCGTCGGCCAGTTCCTTGATCCCCGAGCCCCAGGGCAGGCTGGCGACCTGGTCGGCCAGGCGCTCCGGCACGAAGCGCAGCCATTCCCAGTCCAGCGGCTTGTTGCTGGGGATCCAGAACATCTGCTCGTCCAGGGTGGTGCGCAGGTTCTGGGCGGTGCCGAGCAGTTGCTTCTGGTTCAGTTGCAGGGTGATCGATTCGTTGAGCAGCGCGGAAAGCTCGCGGTTCAGGCGTTCGAGCAGGTCGCCACGGGTGATCGCCACTTCCAGCAGGGCCTTGCGCAACTGCGGTGTGGCGTCTTCCTGCGGCTGGCTGGCCAGCAGCTTGTCGACATAGCTGGACGGGCTGCTCATCTGCTCGCGTTGCTGGTTGATCTCGAACTGGTACAGGCGGATATCGGCGATCTGGTCGGCCAGGTCGCGGTCGACTTTCAGGTGCGGCAGGGCCTGCTTCTGTTTGTAGAGGATCTTCGACAGCAGCAGGCTGCCCTTGAGCACGTTGATCTGCTCGTCCAGTGCCTGGTCGGCCTGGGTCAGGCTGTCCAGCTGCTGCTTGGTCCTGAGGTTCTGCTGGGTCAGCTCGTTCAGGCGGTCGGTGCTTTTGAGCAGGTAATCCGACAGCTTGAGGTTGGCGGTGCTCTCGTTGGCCAGCACGGTGCTGCCGCCGGCCTTCTGCGCTTCGATCGACTGCTGGGTGACAGCCTGCTGGGATTGGGCCAGGCGCTTGTCGTTGATCAGCGTCTGCAGGTCCTGGATCTCTTGCTCCAGCCGCGCGGCGCGGGCGATCAGCAGGTCGTGACGGGCGTTGCCCAAGTCTTGCAGCAGGCTGTTGGCGGCCAGTTCCTGGCGGCGCAGCAGGGTCAGGGCGTTGAGCGAGGCCAGCTCGGCGTTGAGCTGGTTGCGCAGGTCGCTGGTCAGCGCCTTGCCGCCGTCCTTGCCGCTCTTGAGGCTGTTGTTGATCTGCTGGGCGCGGGTCTGGCTGCTGCTGATCTCGGCCTGGGCCCGTTCGGGCCGGGTCTGCGAGTTGATGATCAGGCTGTTGGCTTCGGACAGGGCCTTTTGCAACTCGCCCTGCTGGGTGCTGCGCTCGCTGAGCATCTGTTCGAGCTGCGGCACCGTAAGGCTGGCATAGCGTTGGGCCACGGGTATGGCGCTGGCGTTCTTGAGCTTGTCCAGCTCGCGCTGGCTGTCGCGGGTTTCCTGGGGGGCAGTGGCCAGTTGCTGCTTGAGGGCTTCGAGTTTTTTCTCGCTGTCCTCCTTGCTGGCCAGCAGTGCCAGGGTCTGCTCCAGCACTTGCTGCACGGCCTTCTGTTCGGCTTCGGGCAGCTTGCGCTCGGCGATCTTGTCGAGGCTGTTCTGGATACCCGAGGTGGTCGGGACCTCCGCCGCGGTGGCCGCGAACGAGAGGGTCAGGCACAGCCCCAGCAGGGCTGCGCGGCAGTAATGGCGCAGGGACATAGGCAGGATTCTTGTGCTACGGGGCAAATCGGAGTTTAGAGGAACAAGCCGGGGCCAGGCCGGGTACCTTCGGGGAATCTGACGCCGACTTTCTGGATCTTGTTCCCGTCCATGACCGCGACGGTCCAGATCGTGCCGTGCCATTCGATCTGGTCGCCTACTACTGGAGCGCCTCCGACCTTCTGTCGGATGAACTGCGCCAGCGGCATTTTCGCGTCCAGACCGTCGAGTTTCAGGCCATAAAGTGCGGCCACCGCGCCCAGTTCGGCATCGCCTTCAAGGACGAAGTCACCGAAGAAGCGCAGGTCCAGGCCACGTTGCGGTGCCTGGCTGAACAGCTTGCCCAGCGCCGGCAGGTTGTGTTCGTGGCCGATCACGCAAAGCATGTCGCCGACTTCCAGCACGGTACTGCCCGAAGGGTGCAGCAGTTGTTCGCTGCGAAACAGCGCGGCGATGCGCGTGCCTTCGGGCATCTTCAGTTCGCGCAGGGCGGCGCCGATGCACCATTTTTCGGCGCCCAGGCGGTAGACGAACAGCTCCCACTCGCTGGTGATGTGCACTTCCAGCGCCGAGCGCGAAATCGGTGCCGGGTCTGGCGGTACCGTGACCTTGAGCAGTTTGGCCATCCACGGCAGGCTGGTGCCTTGCACCAGCAGCGACACCAGCACGATGAAGAACGCCAGGTTGAAGAACAGCTGCGCGTCCGGCAGCCCGGCCATCAGCGGGAACACCGCGAGGATGATCGGTACCGCGCCGCGCAGGCCGACCCAGCTGATGAAGCCCTTTTCACGGCCATGGAAGGCCTTGAACGGCAGCAGCGCGGCGACCACCGACAGCGGCCTTGCAACCACGATCATCCACAGCGCCAGGCCCAGTGCCGGCAGGGCGATGGGCAGCAGGTCGTGGGGCGTGACCAGCAGGCCCAGCACCAGGAACATGCCGATCTGCGCAAGCCAGGCCATGCCATCGAGCATGTGCAGGATGCCGTGGCGGCTGCGCACCGGCCTGTTGCCCAGCACCAGGCCGCACAGGTAAACGGCCAGGAAGCCGCTGCCGTGCAGGGCGTTGGTCAGCGAGAACACCGCCAGGCCGCCGGCTATCACCAGGATTGGGTACAGGCCGCCGGCCAGGTTGATGCGGTTGACCAGCTGCAGCATCAGCCAGCCGCCGCCCAGGCCCAGCAGCGTACCGATGCCGAATTCGCGCAGCAGGTGGGTGAGCAGGCTCCAGTGCAGGCCGGTCTGGCCGCTGGCGATCATGTCGATCAGGGTGACGGTGAGGAACACCGCCATCGGGTCGTTGCTGCCCGACTCGATTTCCAGGGTGGCGGTGACCCGTTCGTTGAGGCCTTTGCCGCCGAGCAGCGAGAACACTGCCGCCGCGTCGGTGGAGCCGACGATGGCGCCGATCAGCAGGCCCTGGATCATGCTCAGGTTGAACAGCCAGGCGGCGACCATGCCGGTCAGCGCGGTGGTGATCATCACGCCCACCGTGGCCAGCGACAGCGCCGGCCACAGGGCTACGCGAAAGCTTGCGACCCGGGTGCGCAGGCCGCCGTCGAGCAGGATCACCGCCAGCGCCAGGTTGCCTACCAGGTAGGCGGTCGGGTAGTTGTTGAAGATGATGCCGCCGCCGTCCACGCCGGCGACCATGCCGACGGCGAGGATGATGACCAGGATCGGGATGCCCAGGCGCGATGACAGCGAGCTGACCAGGATACTTGCACCCACCAGCAATGCGCCGATCAAGAACAGGCTGTTGATGGTGCTTGCATCCAAAGGCAGTTACTCCGGTACATCGCGGGGGAAGGGACCTGAAGGTGTGAACTAGCAGGTCGCGTGCCAATCGATTCTAACCTGATGAATTGGCAGCATGTAAAGCGTTTCTGCATATGAAAAAGGCACCTTGAGAAGCCATGCCTTTCAAGGTGTTCGAGCAGATCGAGCGCCGCCCGCACGGCGCTCGATCCGACCCTTCCACGACCTTGAAGGAGATGCCTCCAGGAAGGTGCCTTTAGCAGGCCGCTGCATCGGCCGCAAAGCAGGGCCGAGCCGCTCGGTTTCAGACCCGTTCGGCGGCGCGGCGCAACAGCGTGCGGGTATCGTCCCAGCCGAGGCAGGCGTCGGTAATGGACACGCCGTAGCGCAGTTGCCTCGAAAGGTCCTGCCGGCCGGGGTTCAGATTGCTCTCCAGCATGACACCGAACAGGTCATGGTTACCTGCCTGGCGCTGTGCCAGCACTTGCTCCAGTACCTGTGGTTGACGGGTAAAGTCCTTGTTGCTGTTGGCATGGCTGCAATCCACCAGCAAGCGTGGGGCGATGCCGGCGGCCATGAGCTGCGCGCGTGCCTGGGCGACGGAGTCGGCGTGATGGTTAGGGCCGTTACGTCCACCGCGTAGCACCAGATGACTATCGCGGTTGCCGGTGCTGCTGATCAGCGCCGGCTGGCCATACAGGTCGATGCCGAAATAGCGGTGCGGGTGGGCAGCGCTGTTGATGGCGTCGCAGGCCACCCCCAGGCCGCCATCGGTGCCGTTCTTGAAACCCGCCGGTACGTCCAGGCTGCTGATCAGCTCGCGATGGATCTGCGATTCACAGGTCCTGGCACCGATCGCGACCCAGCTCAGCAGATCGCTGAAATACTGTGCGGCCATGGGTTGCAGCAACTCACAGGCTAATGGCAGGCCGAGCCCGACAAGCTCCAGCATCAGCGACCTGGACAGCTCCAGGCCGGCCTGCATGTCGTCGCTGCCGTCGAGGTTGGGGTCGTACATCAGGCCTTTCCAACCGACGGTGGTCCGTGGTTTTTCCACATAGGCACGCATGACGATCAGCATCCGGTCACGCAGTTCGTCGGCGAGTTCGGCCAGCTTTCCTCCATATTCGACGGCAGCCTGGCCATGATGCAGCGAACAAGGGCCGACGATCACGAGCAGGCGCGGGTCGGTACCATGGATGATGTCGCGAACGTGCTGGCGCTGTCGTTGCACCTGTACTGCCAGGTGTTCGTGCAGTGACAGCGCAGCCCTCAGCGCTTGGGCGCTGGGCAGTGCCTGGGTAACGGCATCCATGTCCGTACGGCTGGCTGAAGCAAGGGCGGGCGAACGCAAAGTGGCAATGGTGTTCATGTCTGACATCCTGGTTGTCGTTCTGGAGAACAGAGGGCCCGCTGACGGGGGTAAGCAGCGCTTTGCCGTCGACGCACAGGCACGAGCCGACGACGCATGCGCGTAGCTGCAAGGCAAAGCAGAATGGTGTCGAGAGGGAGGCGGCGTGCCGCGCTAGTCGGGTGGGGCTTCGAACATCACGGTCTCCTGAGTTCAGCGTCCGCGGCAAACCGGCTCTTGCCTGGTCTGGCCGCAGGTCCTGTAGCTTCAGAACCTGCGGCGGGCCGTATCAGTGCATCTGGGTGTCCTTGAGCAGCAGTTCGGCGAAGTCATCGACGCTGAGTATGCCGAGGTCCTCGCCGGCACGGCTGCGGACGGCGACTGTGCCGCTGTCTTTCTCTCGGTCGCCGATCACCAGTAGGTAAGGCACGCGCTGCAGCGTGCTTTCGCGGATCTTGTAGCCGATTTTCTCGTTGCGCAGGTCTGCCTCGACTCGCAACCCACGGTCACACAGCTGCTGGCGAACCAGGTCGGCATAGCCGTTCTGTGCCTCGGTCACGGTCAGCAACATGGCCTGCACAGGTGCCAGCCAGGTTGGGAAAACCCCGGCGTGGTGCTCGATGAGGATGCCGATGAAACGTTCCAACGAGCCGACGATTGCCCGATGAAGCATGACCGGGCGGCGCCGCTGTGAGTGTTCGTCGACGTACTCGGCGCCCAGGCGGTCGGGCATGTGGTAGTCGACCTGGATGGTGCCGACCTGCCATTCCCGGCCAATGGCGTCGCGCAGGTGGTACTCGATCTTGGGGCTGTAGAATGCGCCTTCGCCTGGCAGCTCCTCCCAGCTCACGCCGCAGGCCCGCAGCGCCGAGCGCAGCTGGTTTTCCGCTTTGTCCCAGACATCATCGCTGCCCAGGCGCTTGCTGGGTTCCGGGCGCAAGGCGATCTTGACCGCCACATCCTCGAAGCCGAAGGCCTTGTAGACCTTCTGTGCCTGGTGATGGAAGGTGCGGATCTCCGACTCGATCTGCTGTTCGGTACAGAAGATATGCCCGTCATCCTGGGTGAAGGCACGCACCCGCATGATGCCGTGCAGGGCCCCTGAAGGTTCATTGCGGTGGCAACCACCGAACTCGCCGTAACGAATCGGCAGCTCGCGGTGGCTGCGCAGGCCGAATTTGAAGATCTGAATGTGGCCCGGGCAGTTCATGGGCTTGAGCGCGTACTGGCGGTTTTCCGATTCGGTGACGAACATGTTTTCCTTGTAGTTGTCCCAGTGCCCGGACCGGCGCCAGAGCGAGCTGTCCACCACCTGCGGGGAGCGCACTTCCTGATAACCGCTGTCGCGGTACACCTTGCGCATGTACTGCTCCACGGTCTGCCAGATCGCCCAGCCCTTGGGGTGCCAGAACACCATGCCTGGCGCTTCCTCCTGCTGGTGGAACAAGTCAAGCTGCTTGGCCAGCTTGCGGTGGTCGCGCTTCTCCGCTTCTTCCAGCTGCGACAGGTAAGCCTTGAGCTGTTTGTCGTTCAACCAGGCGGTGCCGTAGATGCGGCTGAGCATCGCGTTGCTGGAGTCGCCGCGCCAATAGGCCCCGGCCACCTTCATCAGTTTGAACGCGCCAAGCTTGCCGGTATCCGGCACATGTGGCCCACGGCACAGGTCGATGAACTCACCTTGTTGATACACCGAGAGGGTTTCGCCTGCCGGGATATCCTCGATGATCTTCACCTTGTACGACTCACCCAGGCTGCTGAACAGCTCGATGGCCTGCGCGCGAGGCAGCTCCCGGCGTTCGATGGCCAGTGCGCTGTCGACGATCCGCTGCATCTCGGCCTCGATCAGCGGCAGGTCGTCCTGGTTGAAAGGGCGCTCGGCCACGAAGTCGTAGTAGAACCCGTTGTCGATCACCGGGCCAATGGTCACCTGGGTGCCCGGGTACAGGCGCTGGACGGCCTGTGCCATCAGGTGCGCGGTGGAGTGGCGAATGATCTCCAGGGCATCTGCGCTTTTGGTTGTGATGATCTCGACCGTGTTGTCGCCGGTCAGCAGGTGCGAGGCATCGACCAGACGCCCGTCGACCTTTGCCGCCAGGGTCGCGGCCGCCAAGCCGCTGCCGATGGTCTGTGCCAGTTGCTGGACGTTGAGTGGCTCCGGGAATTGCTTGCGGCTGCCATCCGGCAGAGCGATAGAGATCATGTTTTTGCTGTCCATGTAGATTGACGTTGGCACTGTTGTGCCGGTGTAGAGAGCCCTGCGTAATCCTGTGCAAGGTGTTGCGACGTTATCACCCTTCATATGACCAAGAGCTGTTTTGCAGGTACGGTTTCATCTTGTTGCCGGTTTCCAGCCATTCCCGGTACGGGTCACTGGCCTTGACGATGCCGCTGCCGGCAAAGATATGCACATGCGCTTCTGTCACCTTGGCGGTTCTGATTGCCAGGGCGAAGTTGCAGCGGCCTTCGAGGGTGAGGTAGCCCAGGCCGCCGGTGAAGAACTCGCGGTCGATGTACTCGAAGCGGCGGATGCGGTCGCCGCTCATGGCCAGGGGCTTGCCCCAGATGGTTGCCGGCGGGTAGACAGCGGCCAGGGCATCGAACACGTTCGTTTCGCTGGCCAGTTCACCTTCGATGCGGCTCTTGAGGTGTTGCACATAGCCCAGGTCGATGACATTCCTGGATTCGCGCATGTCCAGGGAACCCGGCCGGCAAACCTGTTGAAGCTGTTCAAGAAACAGCTGGGCAGCGGTTTCGTGTTCTTCCAGCTCCTTGCTGTCCGACAGCAGTTCCTGGCGGTAGCGGTCGCGCTTGAGCGCTTCGCTTGAGCCTTTACGGGTGCCGGCAAGGGGTTCGACGACGACTTTCCTGCCGTCGGTGCGGATCAGGGTTTCCGGTGAAATACCGATCCATGCCGGCCCCTGATCCCAGCGGAACAGGTACTCATAATGCGGGTTGGGGCGGGGTGCGACCTGGTCGAGCAACTGCAACGGGTCTACTGCTTCGCGCATGCGCAGGCGCACTTCACGCCCGATCACTACCTTGTCCGAATCGCTGACGGCCATCTCGTTCAAGAGGTCGAGCAGGTTGTCGACGTAGTCGGTGCACTGCGGAATGAGTTCGCAGCTGCTGACGCCGGGCAAGGCCGGGTAAGTGCGCGGCGCCAGCCGCGCCACGGCCTGCTCGATCAGCGGGTTGTGGGCTGGATCGAAGCTCGCGCCGTGGACACGCCCATGCTCCACCCACAGAAACACGCGGGGCAGGGTCATGATCATCGGCTCGGTCAGGCGCTCGGGGTGGGTCGCACAACGCCAGCCACCCAGCAGAGGCACGTTGCCGGGCAAACCTGCCAGCTCTGGCGAGGTATCGCCCAGGGTTTTCCAGGCGTGTGCCACTCCTTGGAACAGTTGCTCATGAAACGGCCGCTCGTTGTCCAGGTGCAGCGAGTCGCGATGCAGCACGCGCTCCTGGTCCAGCCAGTCGATGCGCAGTGCCTGGGCTTCGCGAGTCACGCGCAGGCGATACTGGCTGCCAAGCCCGACCAGTGAGCGGTCACAGCCATCGGTGTGTTCGCTGAACACGCAGCTGAACTGCCCGGCAAGCTCCGGGAAGACGTTGCTCAGTTCGGCGAGCAGCCCGATGCCGGTATCGTGCACGCCCAGCGCGGGCACGGGGAGGAGAAGTTCAAAGTGGCTGATCATGCGCAAGTTGGCTCCCTCAATACATGGGCCAGATGGCTGCAAAGCTGCAGTCCTTTTTCGAAGTCCGTGGGGGCGGGTAGCGGTGGCCTGGACGTTGGGCCGACCCTGCCTTGCCAGCGGTGCACCAGGCCGTGCGGGAGGCTGCGTGGCTGCGCCACGTTTCGCAGGGCGTACAGGTTGTCGCGTGGGTCGAACAGCCAGAGGCCGGCGTCGTGTCGGGGCGGCGTATCGCATAGCAGCAGGGCAGGGCCGTGGGGGTTCTCCGGGTTGGCGTCGGCCAGCCGTTGGCTGATTTGTGCCGGGCTGAGCCCATGCGCCTGCAGTGACAGGGGCCGGGCTGTCGCATGCGGCCAGGCGGGTAGCAGCTGGCTGTCAAGCAGGCTCAATGTACTTGCGCAGTCGGGGCCGGTGCTCGTGCCGATGGCCAGGTAGGCATCGTTGATACCCTGCAGTTGCCTGGCCTGGGCTGGGGTGACGTGCAGAATCGTCAGGATCGGGCCGGCAATCATCCATTGCAGGTAGCGACGCAGGCGCTGGTTGGTGATCTCGATGGCGTGACGATCCAGGTCTGCCTCGGTCGGCAGTTCAATCCACTGGATGAAGCCTTCGCCGCAGAGGGCCTGGTCCAGAAGCTGGCGCACTTGGCCAGGGAAAACCTGGGCACTGTTGGGCGCGTGCCTGGGGAGGGGCGAAACGGTGATGTTCATTGGATTCTGCCTCACTCTGTCCTTGATGGGCGCTCAGCCGAAGGTGGCGCCGCCGTCCATGACCAGATCCTGCAAGGTGATGTGGTTGGCATCGTCCGACAGCAGGAAAGTAATGCCGGCAGCAATGTCCTGGGGCTCGGCGATCTTGCCCAGCGGGATGCCGATGCGGTGCAGGCCGAGATCACCCTGGACCATGCGCTGGTCCAAGGTGGCGTCGCTGCCGGCCAGCTGGTGCAGCATGGGAGTACGGGTGGAGCCGGGCGATACCACGTTGCAGCGCACACCCTGCTTGCCGAGCTCCAGGCCCATGCAGCGGGTGAGCATGGCCACCGCGGCTTTCGAGGCGCAGTAGCCGCTCAGGTTGACCCGCGGAGTGCTCGCGGCGTTGGAGGCAACGCTGACGATTGCGCCCCGACGCCGTTGCACCATGCATCGGGCGACCGACTGGGAAACATGGAAGGTGCCGTGCACGTTGACCTCGAAAAGCTGCAACCAGGCCTGTGCCGATAGCTGCTCGAAGGGCGCTGACGCCATTACGCCGGCGGCGTTGACCAGGCCATCGAGTGAGTAATGCTCGTCGATGCGTTCGACCAGGCTCATGATCTTTTGCCGGTCGGTGATGTCGGCGCAATGAAGCTTGAGGTTGTCCGAGTGCAGGCGTTCGGCGAGCGCCTCCAGGCCCTGACTGTCGCAGTCCAGGGCGATTACCGTGGCGCCTTCGGCCAGCAGGCGCGTGGCGACTGCCGCACCGATGCCGCGCGCGGCACCGGTTACCAGTACGGATTTATCGAGGAAGCGCTTCATGCCGGGGCTCCCGCGGCTTGCGCTTGCAGGCGCCGGTCGACCAGTTGTACCCAGGCGCGAATGCTGCGGCGCTCAAGCAGTTCGAGGAAAGTCAGTGGCAGCCCGATTTGCTGCCACTGCTCGAACAGCATCAACAAGCGCACCGAGTCCAGACCCAGCTGTACCGGGTCGTCCACCTCCACGACCTGGTTCACGGGAAGCGCCAGGCAGCGTGCGACGTCGCCCGGCAGGTCATGGGCGACGCTCGACGGGGCGAGGGTATCGAGCAGCTGTTGCGTCGACAGCACAACGCTTGAACAGTGCGCCATCTGCTCCAGCGCCAACTGGTGACGCTCCAGGGAAAAGTCGGCCAGGGCATCGGCCACGACGAACGGCTGGATGTCTGCCATGAAGGCGTCGGTGGCGGTGGCCAGGCACCCGATATGGGCGTAGACACCGCAGATGATCAGCTGGTCGCGGCCGGCTGCTTGCAGTCGCTCGAGCAGGTCGGAGCGGGCGAAGGCACTGTAGCGATGCTTGACCAGCACCACATCACGCTGCGGATCGGGTGCCAGCCCGCTGACGATGTTGGGGCTGAAGCCGTCATCGGCCAACCCCGGGCCCCAGAAGTCGCAGAGCAGGCCACGTGAATCGACGGGCTGGTCGCCGGGCTGGGCGGTATAGAACACTGGAATGCCAAGGGCATTGCACGCTTCGCGCAGGGCCTGGATACGCTGGATCAGGGCGTCGACCAGGGCCGGTGAGGCATAGGGCTTGAGAAAGTGGTTCTGCATGTCATGGATCAGCAGGGCCAGCCGCTCAGGCGCAGGTGACCAAGGCAGCGCTGGTCGGCTCAGCGGGGCATGGTCGGGAATCGGGTAGTGCTGAATTTGTGGAATTGCCATCGAAGTATCCTTGAAATCGAAATGGGGCGGTTCACGCCGCGAATTGCTGGCGCAGTACCTTCTTGTCGGTCTTGCCCAAGGTGGTCTTGGGCAGGCTGGGCAGCCACTGGAACTGATCGGGAATGCGCTGCGCAGCAACGCCGCGTGCCTGCAAGTGGGCCTTCAGGGTGGCGGTGTCACAGCCCTGGCCGGGGGCGACGACCAGGACGGCACACGTGCGCTCACCCAGATGCGGGTCGGGAATTCCAATCACTGCTGCTTCCAGCACTCCGGGGTGGGCCAGCAGGTGGCCTTCGATCTCTTCTGCGGCAATTTTTTCACCGCCACGGTTGACCTGGTCCTTGTGGCGGCCGGTGACGACCAGGTAGCCGTCCTCGCGCAGGCAAACCACATCGCCGGTGCGATAGAAGCCATCAGCGGTAAATGCCCGGGCATTTTGCTGGGGGGCGTCGAGGTAGCCACGGATGGTGTATGGCCCACGTACCAGCAGGTGCCCTGGCTGCCCGACGGCGACCGGCAGATCGTCGTCATCGACCACCAGGATTTCGTCCAGTGGGCTCATTGGCCGCCCTTGGGTATGCAGCAGTTGGTCCAGGTCGCCCTTGAGGTCGGTGTAGCAGACCAGCCCTTCGGACATGCCATAGACCTGCTGCAGGGTGAAGTCGAAGCTTTCGCTCAAGCGTGCCGCCACCTCGTCGCTCAGGCGCGCGCCGCCCACTTGCAGGAAGCGCAGGCTGCTCAGGTCGTGCTGGCGTGGCGCGTGCAGCCAGGCCTGCGCCAGGCTTGGGACCAGGGCGGTGAAGGTCACCCCTTCCCGGGCGATGCTGGCGAAGCAGGCCGAGCCGCTGGGGTCTGCCTGCATCACGACACGGCCGCCCGCAAGCAGGGTTCCGATGAACCCTGGGGAGCTGAGTGTGAAGTTGTGCCCGGCAGGCAGCACGCACAGGTAGACGCTTTGCGGGCTCAACTGGCAGATGCTGGCGCTGACCCGGATGCTGTACAGATAGTCGTCATGCCGGCGCAGGATCAACTTGGGCATGGCAGTGCTGCCGCCAGAAAGTGTGATCAGCGCTGGGGCGCGGCTGTCTGTGGCCGGAACGGGAAGGTCGCGGCCATACAGGCTGGCATAGGGTGTGAACTCTGCGGCTTCGCCCAGTACGATCACGTGACGAATCGCATCCGGCAGGGTTTGCAGCTCGCGGGCGATCTCCCGATAGTCGAAGCCCAGGGCGTGATCCTTGATCAGGTACGCGACGGCCTTGCTGGCCTGGACAATGTGGGTGATCTCGTTGCGCCGATCGGTGGGCAGGGCGAACACCGGGACCACGCCAAGACGGAACAGCGCGAAGGTGGTTTCGATGAACTCCAGCACGTTGGGCAGTTGCACCACGATACGATCGCCCGGCCGTAGCCCCAGGCGGGTGAATCCGTCGGCCAGTTGGTTGCAGCGGCTGTGCAGTTCGGCGTAGGTAAGGCTGCGCTCCCCGTCAGTCAAGGCGATCCGCTCAGGGGTGTGGCCGGCATGACGGGCGATACAGGCATCGAGGGTTTCGCCGGTCCAGGCGCCCTGCTGGCGGTAGTAGCGCTCGAAGCGCTCTGGCCAGTAGGGGGCGTCAAGGCCGGGCAGCTGCGGGGCTGCAGGTTGAGCGTGGGCCTCCAGGTAGTCCAGGCACTGCTGGCGCGAAGCCGGGCCGAATGCCACCTGCCAGCCTTGCGGTATCGGGCTGAAGCTTGGCCATAGCGAAGGCTGCAAGGCGCTGTTGCGTAGCAGCAGGAACTGGCCGTGGGGGGCATCGAACGGGTTGTGGAAATCGCGCAGCACACGCTGCAGGCGCCGAGCCTGGGGCGTGACCAGCGTTGCGTTGTGCCGCAGCAGCACTTGCGCCAGTGTTTCTGGCTGCTCGCTGACGAAGTAGTGGCCGCCACCTTCGATCACGTCCAGCGAAACATCTGCGCTGTAGGCCTGCCAGTCGAGGTAGCGACTGGTGTAGTCCGGGGTCAAGGGGTCGGCGCTGCCGACGATGACATGGATGGGCGCGCGCAGCATGCCGCGCTGCCTGGCTTCATTGCTGAAGAATGCAGCGGTCTGGCCGGCGTCGTGTTTGGTCATCCTGGCAATGGCGGCCAGGCTGTGCGCGTCGGGCACTTCCCTGAACCCGCCCAGCTCACGCAGGAAATCGATGATCTGCTCGCCAGAGCGCTGGGCCACCTGCTGTTCCACCTCTTCAGGCTGCAGGTCGAGCAACATGCCGCCGATGGTCAACCCCCGCAGGTCGGCGCCGGCCTGTTCCAGGCGGCGGCTGATGTCCAGGGCCAGCGCATTGCCGGCACAGTGGCCATAAACCAGCAACGGCCCTTGCACCTTGCCCAGCACTTCGGCGACCACGCCGGCGGCAATGGTGGCGTTGTCTGCGAAAGGTTCATCGGCCTGTACCACATCGTGGCCCGGCAGGCGTACGCACAGGTAGTTGAAGGCGCTGCCAAGCTGCTCTACCAGTTGGCGATAGGCAAACACGTTGCCGCCGGCGAAGGGCACCAGCAGCAGCGTGGCGCGGCCTGCCTGGGCACTGGCTCCCATGGCCTGGGTCCAGCCGCTGGCAGCGGCGCTCAGGCCACTGTGGCGCAGGTAGTCGGCGCAGCCGCGGGGCGTAGGTTGTTCGAACAGTTGCAGCACGGGCAGGCCCATGTCCCGGCACAGGCCGATGGCTTTGATCGAGTCGCCGCCGATGCTGAAAAAATCGTCGTCCAGGCCGATGCGTGGCAGGTCCAGGTGCGTTGACCAGTGGGCCAGAACCTGTTCATCGAGGCGGTCCCGGGCAGGTTCCAGGTGGCGCGCATGGTTTGCTTCGATCGCGGGCAGGGCACGGCGATCGAGCTTGCCGTTGGCGGTGATGGCAAATGCCTGCTGCACCCCGATAGCTGCTGGCACCATGTAGGCTGGCAAATGTTCACGCAGGTGCTCGCGCAAGGCCTCGCTGTCTACGTCACCAACCGCATAACCCGGTGCCGGCACGACATGGGCGATCAGCTTCGGATCGTTGGCCCGGTCGTTTGTCACCAGGGCTACGGCATTTGAAACCGATGGGTGGGCACGCAGGCAGCTTTCTATTTCCCCCAGTTCGATGCGATAGCCTCGCAGCTTCACCTGCTGGTCGGCGCGGCCGATGTACTCGAGCTCACCGTCGGCCAGGCGGATCGCCACGTCACCGCTGCGGTACATGCGTTGCCCCGAAGCACCGAACGGGTCAGCGACGAAGCGTGCGGCATCCAGTTCGGGGCGTGCCAGGTAACCCTGGGCCAAGCCTTCGCCACGCACATACATCTCACCTTGTTCACCTTCGGGCACTGGCTGCAAGGCGTCATCCAGAACCAGTACGTCCATGTCGGCGTAGGGGCGGCCGATCAGGCTGCCAGCATTTGCCATTACCTGTTCACGGGTGATGAAACGATGGCAGGTGTTGATGGTGGTTTCAGTGATGCCATACAAATTGAGCAATTGCGTGTTCGCCGGGCGCGGCAGGTCGAACCACGGGGCAAGGCGGCCCAGGTCGAGGGGCTCGCCACCGAAGCACTGGTAGCGCAGCGTCATGCGTGCGGTCAGTTCGGGGCGGTCGGCTTCGGCCTCCATGAAACGGTAGAACGCCGAGGGAATCTGGCCGAACACCGTGACCTGTTCGTCCACCACCAGCTCCAGCAAGGCATGAGGGTCGCGGGTAATTGCCACAGGCACGATCACCAGGCGCCCGCCGTGCAGCAGGGCTCCCCACATCTCCCACACCGAGGCATCGAACATGTAGGCATGGCAGCCGGTCCAGACGTCACTGTTGCGGTAGTCGAACCAGCTGTGAGTACTGCCGAACAGCCGCACCACGTTATGGTGGCTGACGCACACACCCTTGGGTTTGCCGGTGGAACCTGAGGTATAGATGACGTACGCCAGGTCCTGAGGCTGTGGCCCGCCCGGTGGTGCGTGATCTGCGGCCTCCTGCAAGGCCTCCAGTGCAGTCTTGGCGTCGATGCTCAACGGTTGCTTGCCAGGCTGCAGCTCGCAGGCCTTGGCCACCGTGGCTTCGCTGCACAGCAAGATATCGGCGTTGCACTCGTCAAGGATGCTGGCCAAGCGCTCATGTGGCGCGTCGGGGTCCAGCGGCACGTAGGCCGCCCCGCACTTGAGCACGGCCAGGATGGTCACCACGGTTTCCAGGGAGCGCTCCAGCAGCAGGGCGATGGTGCGCTGCGGTGACGATGGGCGGGGCGACAGGTTGGCTTTGATCAGATGCGCCAGGCGATTGGCCTGGCGATCCAGCGCCCGGTAGCTCAGTGCCCGTTCGCCCAAGGTCAGCGCAATGGCGTCTGGCGTGCTGGCAACCCAGTGGGCGAAGCCATCGAGCAGTGTGGCCTGGTGTTGGCTGGCTGGTGCCAGCGACGAGCTGGGCTGTTGTGGGTGGGCACTGAGTTGGCCGAGCGGGCGCTCGGCGTCGCTGGCGAACGCTTCAACGAAGGCAAGGAAACGCTCGACGTGGCTTGCCAGCGCACCCGCGTCGTACAGCGCCGGGTTGGCCATGGCGCATACTTGCAGCCCTTGGCCAGGCAGGGGCATGACCTGCAGTGAAAGGTCGTCGGCGGCGCCGGCGCTGAGTACCTCGACCTCGCAGTGAAGCGAGCCGAATGCCAGCGCGGGCGAATAGATGTCGATGTTGATCTGCGGGCCGGTGAGTCGCCGTCCTTCGCCAACCAGGTTGCAGTCGCGGCGGATGTCCTCTGCCCGGTAGCGCTGATGCGCGCGCATGCCGGCCAGGGCGTCGCCGGTCTGGGCTAGCAGTTCGCTTACCCGCGTCCATGGGTCTATTCGCGCCTGCAATGGCAGCACGTTGGCCAATGTGCAGGGGACATCGTGCGCCTGGGTATCAAGGCGGTTCATCATCGGGATGCCGACGACCACATCGCGCTGGCCGGTGCTACGGCCAATGAAGGCGGCAAAGGCAGCTATCAGCGCGTGCACCCAATGGCTCTGCGATTGAGTGGCGCATTGGCGCAGGCGCTGGAACGCCGCTTCGGACAACTGGCCGCGGTGCAGCAGTGCCTGGCTGGTCGGCAGTTTCACCTGTGGGTTGAGGCTGGCCACGGTCAGGCTGCTGTCGACCTGTTGGTGCCAGTAGTCACGGTCCTGGGTGAAGGCTGGCGATGCCTGGTAGGCCTGTTCGGCCTCCAGCACCTTGTGAAAGGCTCCCAGTGGCGCTGCGCTGTCGCCTTGTCCGCTGTACAGCGCCGCCCAGCGCTTGAGGAACAGGCCAAGGCCTACGCCGTCCAGCGCGATATGGTGGCTCTTCACGTACAGGCAATCGGCGTTTTCAGCGACGCGCACCACGCTGGCCTGCAGCAATGGGCCGTGCTCCAGGTCCACTGGCGTCAACAGGTCGCCGGCCAGCCATTGGCGGGCGAGGCTATCGTTGGCGAAGGCGTGTTCGGCGATGACACTTTGCGCCATCGGCAGAATTTGCTGCTGTACCAGGCCTTGTGCTTCGACCATGCGTGCCCGCAGGCAGGTGCTCTCGCTCATCGCCTGGTCCAGCGCAGCCTGCAGGCGCTGTGTGTCCACGCGGCCGTCCAGGTGCAGCAGGCTGGCGATGTTGTAGGCGGCGCTCTCGCTGGCGAGCTGCTGGCCCAGCCAGATCGAGTGCTGGGCGGCAGTGAGCGCGAGTGTGGTGACGGCTTCCATTTCAAACGACTCCATTCTGAGGCTGGGGCACTGGTGCTCAGGCTTTAGGCAGATGCTGCTGTTTCTGCACCGCATCGAAGAACCGCTCGCAAAGATAGGAGCGGGAGTCTGGTGCGACGCGCGCGTCGATCAGTACCGGCCGGTTCATGGCCAAGGCTTCGGCAAGCTGTTCGCGAAGCTGCTGCGAGGTGTTGGCAGTGAAACCCTGCACTTTGTGGAAGCGGGCAATGTCGATGAACTCAAGGTCCGGCTGTTCGGTCAGCGGGCGGTCCTGCGGCTTGCTCGACAGAGAGGTCCAGCGCTGGTTGTTGAGAATCACGACAATGGGCGTGGTGCCGAAGCGAGCGGCATGCATCAGCTCGTTGCCGGTCATGTGAAACGCTCCGTCCCCTACCAGCACCAGTGGGCGCTTGCCGCTTGCCAGCTGGTAGCCGATGGCGCCCGGTACCGCCAGGCCCATGCTCATGTACAAGGAAGAGGCCAGTACGTCGCGCGGGAACATGCCCAGCGACATGAAAAAGGCGTCACCGCAATCGGCGATCAGGTCAAGGTCGGGATGCTCACTGAACACCCTGTTGAACTCGACGATGATTTCGAAGGGGGTCAGCGGCGAATCCGCCGCGGGCAGTGCTTCCGGGGCCGCCTGGTGAATGAACGTGGCCTGGTTCGCATCCAGCGGCGCCAGTGCCTGGCCATGCCGGCGGGCAGTCGTGGCCAGACCAAGCAGGGCTCGCAGGAAAGCCTCGGTGCTCAGCTCGAAGCGCTGACGGCCGACCATCACCACGCCGTCGTTGGCGTGAATCAGCCGGCCCCCGGCGATCTGGCTGACGATGCCCATGTTGACGTCGGAGTTGGGCTCGCCCAGCAGCATCAGTACGTCGCAACTGTCGACCAGCGTCTGGGTGAGGCGAGAAGGCGAGGCCGGGCCTGCATAGATGCCTCGGTAATTGGCATGCGCTGTCGGCAGGCCGCCCCGGGACATGGGGGTTTCGACCCAGGGCAGGCCGAGCGCCTCGCTAAGCGCCAAGGCTTCGACGCCGAGGTGCCAGCGCTTGATGTCCAGGCCAGGCACCAGCACCGGCTGGCTGGCCTGATCGAGCAGTTTCAATGCCTGTTCGGCGGCGCTCAACGCCTGTTGGTCGAACAACGCCGGTTGACGCCCGAGGGGCGTGCGCCGAGGTGTGTGGCGCACCTTGTGCAAGAACAGGTCGCGGGGGATCTCGATGTACACCGGTCGCGACTCATGCAGGGCGATGGCGATCGCCTCACGCAGCTGTTCCTGGGCCTGGTGCGGGTCTTCGATGCACGCCTGGTGCACGGTGACTTCCTGCATGAGGCGCAGTTGTGTGCCGTGGTCGACGATGGTGTGGTGAGCGAACATCGAACCTTGCCGCTCCTTGTGCCCGGGCGAGCCGGAGATCACCACCAGTGGCAGGCGCTCCACATAGGCCTGGGCGATGCCGTTGATGGCGTTCAGGGCGCCCACGCCGTAGGTGAAGCACACAGCGCCGGGGGCCTGGCCGCCCAAGGCGTACCCCAGGGCGGTCAGGGTGGTGCTGTATTCGTGGGACATGGTGCGCAAGGTCAGGCCGGGCGTGCCGAGCATTTCCCGCGAAAGCTGCATCGTGAAGTCGCCGGGAATGCAGAACAGGTCGCTGATGTCGCTTTCAACCAGTACATGGCCCACGAGTTGTCCCAGGGTCAGTTCCCGGGAGCCGGTGAACAACCGGGTCAGTACGTTCATCGCTGGATACCCCGCTCGATGAGGTGGCGGCATGCCTCGTCGATGTGCCCGTCGAAGGAGAACGCCAGCGGTGCCAATGGGAAGCCAGCCAGCAGCTCCTTGACCCTGGCCGCTACGCGCGCGGGTTCGGTACGTTTGAAGTACAGGTCCGCCACCAGCCCGGCCACCTGGCGGAAATCGTCCTCGCGCATGCCGCGACGGGTCATGGCCTGCACGCCCAGGCGAATGCCGTGAACACCTGGCTTGCCGGGGATCTCGATGTTGGTCGAGCGAATGCCGCCGGCATGCAGGCTGTCCACGCACATGGCCAGGGCTTGTTGCAGCGTACCGACGGCGAAGTGCACCTGGTGGGTTTCGGTGAAGCCGAACGACTCCCCGGAAACCTCCAGGCCAAGCTCGTGCAGCTGGTTGGCCAGGGCCTTGGCGTTGCGCACCATCTGCTGGGCGTAGGCTATGCCGAAGACTTCCATTTCCTTGAAGGCCGCCCACATCGATGGCAGCAACTCGGCGTGGCAGTTGCTCTGCAAGTGCGGGCAGACCCACATCGACGTATCGACCAGCAACGGGTGCTGGGCGGACTTGAAGGCGATGTAGCCTTTTTGCGGGCCGGGGATGGTCTTGTGGGTATTGCCATGGACCACATCGGCGCCGCAGGCCAGGGGCGAATCGAATACGCCGCCGAGGATCAGGCCGCCGTCATGGCTCATGTCGTAGGTCAAGGTGCAGGATTCGGGCAGTACCGCGCGAATCTCTGCCAGTGGCTGCCAGCGCAGCTTGAACGACTGGTCGAGGATGACGATGCGGATGTGCGGGTTGCGGCGCACCAGGTCATCGAGCCTGGCAACATCGATCAGCAGGCTGTTCGGGTCGACCGGCAGATGGAAGATTTCGATGCCCATCTTGCTCGCCAGCTGTTCCAGCGCGAAGTGCCCGCCGTCACGATGGGCGAAGTGGACGAAACCTTCGCCTGGCTTGCAGGCCGCCAGCATCAGCGCCTGTTCGGCGGGCGACCCGCCATTGGGCCGCCAGTCGAATGCCTGTGCCCCGAGCATGCGCCGGGCCAGCCCGCGCAGGTCGTCGGCGATCTCGTTCATCTGCCCAGGTTCGGGGAAGTGCCACTCGCCCATGGGTACCGGGAAGGGGAAGGAACAGTGGTAGAACGCCCCGGCGGTGCTGCCGGAGGTGAGGCGTACCAGTTCGCTCGGGTAGTTCTCGTTGGCGGTCAGGCTGAGGGTGTCCTGACGGTACTGGTAGTCCTGGTCGAGGGTCTGGGCCAGCCACTCGATGAGCGGGCCGGCGTTGTGCTTGTGCTGGTTCATGTTCAGCGGACTCCTGTCTGTGAAAACACTTCCGGTGTGACGGCAAGCAGTGTCTGGCGAGGGCCGCCGATGACGTCGTATTCGATCTGGCAGGACTGCTCGATGATGGCGTGGTAGAGCTGCTCGATCAGTTGCACCGGCACATTGAGCGTGCGCCCTCGTGCCGTGCAGCGGGCGAGCACCTGGCGAACCCGTTCGGGCTGCATCACGGCGGTGTTGCTGTCGCGCTTGCTGTCGGCAACCTCACGAATGATGTCCAGCCGCTGCGCGATCAGGTCGACGAGCTGATCGTCGATGCGGTCGATGCGTTCACGGTGAGTGCCCAGCACCGGGCTTTTTGCCACGGCGTCGGGCGTGTGCGCCTGCACCACCTCGAACAGCTGTCTGCAGCTGGCCGCCAGTTGAGGCTGGGCCTCTTGCAGGTAATTGCGCAGGCTGGCCATGGCGGCCAGGAATTCGACGTGGGCGTCGTTGCGGGCGTGTCCATCAAGGTGTTGCAGGTAGCCAATGGCCTGTTCGCGGGTGGCTCCGGAGGCCGGGTTGCCGGCCTGGATTTCCCAGTACACGTCCGGGTGGTTGGTCATCATGCGGGCCAGCAGGGCAAGCATGACCTTGAATGGCGGTGGCGCCAGCTCGATCAATTGCGCCAAGGGCACGTCGCTGGCCGCCAGGGTGTGGCCAAAGGCGAGCACCATGGAGTGGCCGACGGTCTGCAAAAGCGCCATGGTCTGGTCATGTTGCTGCGCCGTCAGCGTGTACAGGCGCATGCCGCGGCTTGTCAGGCGTTCGCGCAGGTCATCGATTGCCGCGCCAGCCTGGTAGGGCACCACTACCACCGGCCGGCCCTCGGGCGCCAGGTCACCCGAGAACATCGGGTTGAGCCCAACTACCGTCTGCGGCAGCGAGACATCGCGAACCAGCGTGGCGAACGCATTCTTGATGGACAGGGTTTCGACCAGCAGGCAGTCCAGCGCAAGGTGCGGCAGCAAGGCGGGAAGCGCCTGCAACAGCACGTTCTCCGAGACCGCCAGCACCAGCATGTGCGCACTCGCCAGTTGCTGGCACAGTGCCGTGCCTGGGGCGCGGATGTCGCCTTGGATGACTTCGCAGCCTGCAGGCGGCTGCGTCGGCTCCAGGTCGACGCCCAGCACCTTAAGGCCGGTTGCGCTCAGCTGTTCGCAGAGCATGCGCCCGATCGAGCCGGCGGCGCCGACCACGATCGCTTGCCTGTCGTTCTCGTGGCGGGGCAGGCTCATGCGCTCACCTCGTCAAGCAGGGCGATCGCTTCTACCACGCCGCTAGCCTTGACCACGGTCTCGACGTATTCGCTCTCAGGGTCGGACAGCGCGGTGATGGCCCCGCCGACACCGAAGCGTGCCAGTGCATCGTGCACCGCCACGCTGCGGATGAGAATGCTCAGGTCGCAGGCGCCGCTCAGCGACAGCCAACCCAGCGAACCTGAGTAAGCCCCCCGGGCGCCTTGCTCCAGCGCTCCGATGATCTGCATGGTGCGTTTTTTCGGGGCGCCGGTCATCGAACCCCCGGGGAAGCTGGCTTTGACGCAGTCGAGGGCCTGCATGCCGGGCTTGAGCTGGCCCTGGATAGTCGACACGAGTTGGTGAGCATGGGAGTAACTCTCCACCACGAACAGACCGGGTACTTTCACTGAGCCGATCTGGCACACCCGGCCCAGGTCGTTGCGCAGCAGGTCGACGATCATCAGGTTCTCGGCAAGGTCTTTTTCGTCCTGGCGCAGATCGTCGAGTTGGCGCTGATCTTCCCGGGGGTCGTTGCTGCGTGGTCGAGTGCCCTTGATCGGCTTGGCTTCAACCTGGCCCAGGCGGTCGACCTTGAGGAAGCGCTCGGGGGAGGAACTGGCCATTTCAAAACCGGGAATGGCGTAGTACGCAGCGTGGGGCGCGGGGCTGAGTTCGCGCATGATCTTGTAGAGGGCGTAGGCGGAATGCTCGAAAGGCAGTTCCACCAGGTTGGTCAGGCAGACTTCATAGGTTTCGCCATCGACGATCTGGCGCTGGGCTTCGAGGATTTTCTCGATGTAGTCCGCTTTCGCGTGCCGGGCGTTGGCATGGGCCGCGATCCACTGTTCGACCTGCTCAAGCGACATGCGCCGGGGGCGCCGGGTCAGGGGTTGGGCGGCGGGCAGTGCCTGCAGGCGTGCGCTGGCGTGGTCGAGCCAGGCGTTGGCCGTTGGTTGGTCGTATTCGTCCTTGACCAGGTGCAACAGGTAGCTGCGGTTTTCCTGATGGTCGATCACCAGCATGCGTGTGGCGAGCAGGAAGGTGGCATCAGGGGTTGGCGACGACCAGACCGGGTCGCCCAGGTTGGCTACTTTCAGGTCGTAGCCCAGGACCCCGACATAACCGAGGTTGAAGTCGAACGGCAGTTCGGCAGGGCAGGGGGTGTGCTGGGCAGCCAGGCGTGCACTGAGCCATTCAAGGAAATCCTCTGCCGGCTCGTGCTGCGTGCCCTCGAGTCGGCGCACTTCGACGCTGGCGCTCTGCTGCTGGTAGCGCAGTACTTCGGCCCAACGGCCTTGCGAGTCACCCATGAAGGTAAAGCGAGAGAACCCTTCGATCACCACACTGCTTTCCAGCAGGAAGCAGGCCGGGGACTGGGCGAACTCTTGCTCGAAGGCCGCCAGGGTGTCGGGCACATGATCAAGGGCCCGGAATTCGACACGGTTGTCACTCATCTGGAATCTCCGGAAAGGCTGGCGCGGGCTGTCAGCAACAGGTGCCGCGGTGCTGGTGTGCGAGGTCACGGAAATTGCCTAGCATTTGCAGGCCTGCCTCGGTGCAGATGGATTCGGGGTGGAACTGGATGCCGTGCAGTGGCCGATCCTTGTGGCGGATGCCATGGATCATGCCGTTCTGGTCCCAGGCACTGACGACGAACGGCGATTTGATCTGGCGCACCATCAGCGAGTGATAGCGCACCACGGTCAGGTCGGCAGGCAGCCCGGAAAACACGCCCTGGCCGTCATGGCTGATGCGGCTCAGGCGCCCGTGCATCGGTTCGGGGGCATGCACCACGTCCATTCCGTGCAGGTGGGCCATGCACTGGTGTCCCAGGCAAACGCCCAGTACCGGCACGCGGGCATCGCGTATGACGTCCTCGCTCAGGCCGATGTCGGCCTTGCGCGCTGGGGTGCCTGGGCCGGGGGAAATGATGATGGCGGCGTAACGCTCAAGATCGATGTCCGCCGGCGACACGTCGTTGGTGAAGACATCAGGTTCCTCACCGCAAACCTGGCCCATGAACTGGAAAAGGTTGTAGGTAAATGAATCGAAGTTGTCGACGATCAGGGTTTTCACGGCAGTTGCCCTCCACTCAGGCGCTGACGTAGTCGCGGTCGGCAAATGCTTCCCTGACCTGCGGGAGGTCGAGAATGCCCATTTGCCGCAGCAGGCGGTACAGACGCTGGAGGATCGATTTCTTCATGCGCGCGTGATCGGCATGGAAGGTCGGATCGGACTCGTGGATCACCTGTTCGGCTTGCTCGGGGCTCAGGCCGCAGTGGGCCAGCATGCGGCGCTCGAAGCGTCGTTCAGGATCGACATTCAGGAAATCGTCGAGATAGGCGGGTAGCATCATGCCGAAGCGCTCGCGGGTGCTTAGCGGCAGGGTTGGCCAGCGTTTTTTCATCACGTCGGCGAAGAACCGCGAATGTCGCCCCTCATCACGGACATGGTCGACCATGAGTGTGGTGAACGACTGGCTCAGCTCACGCTCGCGCCCCAGGTTGGCCACTTCGTCGGTCAGCACGTTCTCGGCGATGGTCACGGCCAGCAGCTGGAATTCGGTACGCAGCGATTCTGGCAGTTGCGCGTAGGCTCGGGCGGTCGCATCCAGCTTCTGGTTGGTCTGTGGCACCTCGATGGCCTCGATACCGCTTTTTTCATTCATCTGGGTCAGATAGTCGAGTGCCACATGGGCGTGGTAGCCCTCGTCGATGATTACCGTGAGGGCCTGTAGTTTTTCCACCTCGCCGATACCGGGGAACTTGTCATGCAGCATGTCCAGGCAGCATTGGATAATAAACTTTGTTTCCAATAGGCCGACGTTATAGAGAAACTGATAGGCCGCCTGGGTCAATACATAATTTTTTATGCTTTTGCCATGCGCTTGAATGATCGGGTGCTCACACATTGCGCAACGCGAGACGGGATAGATCAGTTGTTCACCGTCATAATCCGGCACGATAATTCGCGGTGTACTGCGCACAGTCGCTTTCGCGTACCAATGATCGTTGATCTGGTCGAGGCTCATGGTCATTTCCAATCAGGTGGGGAGGGAACGATGGGCGAACTGTTCGCCGCTCAGTTCACAGTGATCCAGGATGCATACAAGGGTTGGCCGTATTTGCTGCAGACTTCGCCGGCACGGGAGGCGTCTATGCCGACCTTGCGCAACAGCCGTTCAATACCTGGCGGTGACACGGTGATCAGCTTGCGTGCCCCGTGTTCCGCTGCGCAGCGCAAAGTCGCCTGCATCAGGGCAATTGCATTGGGTGAGGAAGTCTGCCGCTCGAGGCAGTCTGACGAGGCGCCGGTGTCGGCGGCGGCGAAGCGCGACAACTCCCAGACCTGCTCGCTGGCCGGCAGTGGCTGGCCGGCAAGCAAGTCTGGAAATACTTCACTGAGCAAATAAGGTGTGGCAGTACTCAATAAGCGCGCCACACCAACCACTTGTTTCTGGCTGTCCCTGGCAAGAATATAAACCGTGTCGTCTCTATCAAACTGATCGAACTCGGAATCTTCTTCGCAATCCAGGTTCCATCCCAATTTTCGGACAAATACCTGATACCGATAGTGCGCCATTGCCGAGCGTATGCTGGCGTCCAGTGTTTCCAGCTTTCCAGTGATGAATTCCATTTCTCGGGCTCCGCAGACTCTCATGGGCGGAGCTATTAAATACATCAGTAACCAAATGTGTAACCTACTAAAAACAGTAGGTTGGCAGTCATGCAGTTGTCATGTTGTAGCCATGGGCAGGGGCGTCAGAACAGTAAGCCGAGCATGGCCGCGCGCACTACCGCAGCGGTCTTGTTGGCGGTCTTGAGCTTGCGCACGGCATTTTTGATGTGGAAGTCGACAGTGTTCTTGGACAGCGTCAGCAGGTCGGCGATCTCACTGGCTGATTTGCCATCTGCGGTCCACTTGAGCACTTCTCGCTCACGTTCGGTGAGCTCGGGGGCTTCGGCGTTCCTGTGTCGTCTGTTCAGGATCGAGCTGAGCGAGGCGTGAGACGTGCTGGCCAACCAACGTAGCTTGTCGCCTTTTTCGTGGAGTTCGCGTTCGCTGATTTGCGAGTCGCTGCGGGCCACCGTGAGCATGGCGCAGCTGCCGCCAGCGTTGAGCATCGATTGCGACAGTCCCTTGCGCAAGCCATGCGCGCGGGCTTCCTCCCACAACTCGGGCGTCTGTGCGTAGAGTTGGTCGCTCCAGATGATGGGCCGCTCCGACTGCCGACCAAGGAGGATGGTGGGGTCGCTCTCCATGTACCTGGCCGCGCTGTAGCGCTCCTGCCAGGGTGCAGGGTAGTTGTTCAGCATGATCGCCTTGGGGCTCGAGAGCGGGTACGGGATCTGCTGGCCATAGGCACAGAAGTTGAATTCCAGCGCGGCGCTGGCTTCCAGAATCAATGCGAAGATGACGTTCTCGTCAACAGCACCTTCCAGTGCATGCAAAAGCTCAATTTGCCAACCGTCCATGATTGTTCTCATTGTCGCTGTGTAGGGTGCCACTAGAGCTGCGCTGGTCTCTTGGGAAATGAAGGATATGGCATTCCTGATTTTGGATCCAATTTATGACAGATGTTTCATCGGTCCCGAAAATCCGATCAACGTCCAACCGGCGCTCTTGGCTGCGCAGTGGGGAATCGGCGGGTTGAGATCTGTGTGGCAGAGGCGGGCGCAAGCGAGGCTGCTTGCTGGGTGGCGGGGGGATCAGTTGCCTCTCGGGCAAGATCTTGGCCAAGGAGGGTGCAGATGGCAGGGTTGCGTGGAAACGTATCGGGGGCGGGTAGGCTGCAGCATCTGCCAGGGCAGGTAGCTGCGCTGACACTTGGGTTGGCCAGACCGGCCGGCGACAAGGCCGGCCAGTCCAACCGAGGTGGTAGCAGGGGTCAGGCCTGCTTCACCTCACGCATCGGCTTGCCCTTCACCGGTGCATCGCCCGCCACGTAGTACTTGGCGGTGCTGCGCGGCAGCGGCTTGCGGCCACGGATCTTGTCGGAGATTTTCTCGGCGATCATGATCGTGGTGGCGTTGAGGTTGCCGGTGATGATCAGCGGCATGATCGACGCGTCGACCACTCGCAGGCCCTGCATGCCATGCACGCGGCCTTCGCCATCCACTACCGCCATGTCGTCGGTGCCCATCTTGCACGAGCAGGACGGGTGGAAGGCGGTTTCGGCGTGTTCGCGGATGAACTTGTCCAGCTCTTCATCGGTTTGCACGTGGGCGCCCGGGCTGATCTCGCGACCGCGGTACGGGTCCAGCGCCGGCTGGGCCATGATTTCGCGGGTCAGGCGGATGCCGTCGCGGAATTCCTGCCAGTCCTGCTCGGTGGCCATGTAGTTGAACAGGATGCTCGGGTGCTGGCGCGGGTTCTTCGACTTGGCCTGGATGCGACCACGGGCCGGCGAGCGCATGGAACCCATGTGCGCCTGGAAACCGTGCTCTTTCACGCCGTTGGAGCCGTTGTAGTTAATCGCGACCGGCAGGAAGTGGTACTGGATGTTCGGCCACTTGAACTCAGGGCGAGTACGGATGAAACCACCGGCCTCGAACTGGTTGCTGGCGCCGATGCCGGTGCCGTTGAACATCCACTCGGCGCCGATGGCCGGCTGGTTCCACCACAGCAGCGACGGGTACAGCGACACCGGCTGGGTGCAGGCGTACTGCAGGTACAGCTCCAGGTGGTCCTGCAGGTTCTCGCCGACGCCCGGCAGGTCGTGGACCACCGGGATGTCGAGGCTTTCCAGCAGGGCGCGCGGGCCGACGCCGGAACGCTGCAGCAGCTGCGGCGAGGCGATGGCGCCGGAGGAGACGATGACTTCTTTACGCGCACGGGCTTCGACGCGCTCTTCGCTGTCGCCGACCAGGTAGGTCACGCCAACGGCACGCTTGCCGTCGAACAGCACGCGGTCGCTCAGGGCGTGGGTGACGATGGTCAGGTTCGGGCGCTTCTTGGCCTGGTCCAGGTAGCCACGGGCGGTGCTGGAACGGCGGCCGTTCTTGGTCACCGAACGGTCCATCGGGCCGAAGCCTTCCTGCTGGTAGCCGTTCAGGTCTTCGGTGCGCGGGTAACCGGCTTGCACGCCGGCTTCGACCATGGCGTGGAACAGCGGGTTGTTGCCGGCTTTAGGCGTGGCAACGCTGACCGGGCCTTCGCCGCCGTGGTAGTCGTTGGGGCCGATGTCACGGGTTTCCGCTTTGCGGAAGTACGGCAGGCAGTCCAGGTAGGTCCAGTCTTCCAGGCCTGGCAGTTCAGCCCAGCCGTCGAAGTCCATGGCGTTGCCGCGGATGTAGCACATGCCGTTGATCAGCGAAGAGCCACCCAGGCCCTTGCCACGGCCACATTCCATGCGGCGGCCGTCCATGTGCGGCTCTGGATCGGTCTCGTAGGCCCAGTTGTAGCGGCGGCCCTGCAGCGGGAAGGCCAGGGCGGCCGGCATCTGGGTGCGGAAGTCGAAGCGGTAGTCGGGGCCACCGGCTTCCAGCAGCAGGACGGTGACGCTGGCGTCTTCGGTCAGGCGAGTAGCCAGGGTGTTACCGGCGGAGCCTGCTCCGACGATGATGTAATCGAATTCATGGGACATGAAAGTACCCTCGTGTTGGCGGTGATCAGGGAGCGGGAACGCCCGTGCGCAGGGGCACGGGCGTGGCGGGACTAGGTCTTAGAAGACCGAGTTGTAGCCGCCCAGCTCGACCTGGACCGACTTGATGCGAGTGTATTGAGCCAGCGAGCTGACGCCGTTTTCACGGCCGACGCCCGACTGCTTGTAGCCGCCAACCGGCATTTCTGCCGGCGACTCGCCCCAGGCGTTGATCCAGCAGATACCGGCTTCCAGCTGGTGGATGATGCGGTGGGCGCGGCTGATGTCGTTGGTGCAGACACCGGCGGCCAGGCCGTATTCGGTGTCGTTGGCGCGGCGGATGACTTCTTCCTCGGTCTCGTAGCTGAGGATGCTCATCACTGGGCCGAAGATCTCTTCCTTGACGATGGTCATGTCGTCGGTGCAGTCGGTGAACACGGTCGGGGCAACGAACGCGCCCTTGGCGAATTCACCCTCGGTCAGACGCTCGCCGCCGCACAGCACGCGGGCACCTTCTGCTTTGCCCTTGGCGATGTAGCCCAGCACGCTTTCCATGTGGGCGAAGCTGACCAGTGGGCCGAAGTTGGTGTTCTCGTCTTCCGGATTGCCGACGCGGATGCGGGCAACGCGCTCGGCGATCTTGGCTTCGAAGGCCGCTTTCATCGAGGCAGGGATGAACACGCGGGTGCCGTTGGTGCAGACCTGACCGGAGCTGTAGAAGTTGGCCATCATGGCGATGTCGGCGGCCTTGTCCAGGTCGGCGTCGGCGCAGATGATCAGCGGCGACTTGCCGCCCAGTTCCATGGTGACTTCCTTGAGCGTCGAGCTCGAAGCGCTGGCCATGACTTTCTTGCCGGTGGTGGTACCGCCGGTGAACGAGACTTTCTCGATGCGCGGGTGCTCGGTCAGCCAGGTGCCGACTTCACGGCCGCTGCCGGTCAGGACGTTGAACACGCCGTTCGGCAGGCCGGCTTCGGTGTAGATCTCGGCCAGTTTCAGGGTGGTCAGCGAGGTGACTTCCGATGGCTTGAAGATCATCGCGTTGCCGGCGGCCAGGGCCGGGGCGGATTTCCACAGGGCGATCTGGATCGGGTAGTTCCACGCGCCGATACCGGCGGTCACGCCCAGTGGCTCGCGGCGGGTGTAGACGAAGGACGATTCGCGCAGCGGGATCTGCTCGCCTTCGATGGCCGGTACCAGGCCTGCGTAGTACTCCAGCACGTCGGCGCCGGTGACGATGTCGACGTAGCGGGTTTCGGAGTACGACTTGCCGGTGTCCAGGGTTTCCAGCTGGGCCAGCTCGTCGTTGCGCTCGCGCAGGATGTCGACGGCGCGGCGCAGGATGCGCGAACGCTGCATGGCAGTCATGGCGGCCCAGACCTTCTGGCCGCGTTCGGCGCTTTCGACGGCCTTCTCGACGTCCGCCTGGGTGGCGCGCTGCACGTGGGCGAGGACTTCGCCGGTGGCCGGGTTGATGGCTTCGAAGGTGGCATCGCTGCCAGCGTCGACGTAAGCGCCATCAATGTAGAGTTTTTGCGTTCCGAAACGGGCCATAGTGTCCTCGCAAGTGCAGTGTGTGGTTGGCTGCCGCGTCACGCTCCTGCCGGTTGGCCAGTGGCTGTGCGCGGTGGTTCAGCGGCCTGGTCGTTGGTGTCCAGGGTGTGCTGTTTAGCCAGTTGTAGATCCATGTATTCGTAAGCAATCCGTATCGCCTGGTCGGTGTCGAATGCGTCACCCGACAAGGCGCCACGCAACCAGAGGCCGTCGATCAAGGCCGCCAGCCCGCGGGCAGCCTTGCGCGCATGGTAGAGCGGCAGGGCGCGGCGGAACTGGCAGCACAGGTTGGAATACAGGCGGTGATCGTTGATCCGCTGCAACCTGTGCAAAGACGGCTGGTGCATGCTGGAGGCCCAGAAGGCCAGCCAGGTTTTCATTGCCGGGCCGTTCACCTGGCTCGCATCGAAATTGCCTTCGATGATCACCTTCAGGTGAGCGCGCGGGCTGTCGTCCGTCAGGGCCTGGCGACGTGCGGCCACGCCCTCGTTGAGCATGCTCATGATGTAGCCCATCGTCGCTGCGATCAGGCCGTTCTTGTCCTGAAAGTAGTGACTGATGATGCCGTTCGACACGCCGGCCAAACGGGCAATCAGCGCAATGCTGGCGTCCCCCAGTCCGACCTGATCGACCGCCTGCAGGGTGGCTTCGATCAACTGCTGGCGGCGGATGGGTTGCATACCGACCTTGGGCATCTTGCTATCTCCTCAGGCCTGCGAGCAGACGACGGGCGGCTGACTCGGCGAAGGCCAGTCTATTTTGTTTTGATTGAACGTTCAATCAATAAAGAATAAGCTCTGCGACAATTTGTGCCATTGACAGTTTTCAAGCGGTCAACGGGACACGGATTGACACCCCAGGAAATCGCGTAACCCCCGGAATACAAGGCGTTGACGGGCATGAGCGATGCAAAGACAGATTCTGCCGAGCGGTCACAGGCTGCGCGGTCGGCCCTTGGAGCGGGCCTGGTGGCTGTGGCGAATGCGCACACTCCTCAACGGAGATGCGGATCGGCGACAGGTCACCCGTCTGTTTTCTTGCAACGTTTCTAATCGGGATCACGGTTTCCAGGGTGCCTTTTATAACACCTGACGCTGTAGGGCTATTGCACCAATTGCGTCGGAAATAACTGTTTAGCCTCCACTGCCGCACTGCCCGGAGCATTCGTGCAATGAGTTCTGCCTCCCTAACCAACCCACCTGCCGAGCGGGTACGGGTCAACCGCGTGGTGTTCTACACCTCGGCGCTGCTGATTCTCGTGCTGACGGCCTTGCTGATCGCTGTACCCGAAACCGCCGGCCAGGTGCTCGGTGTCGCCCAGAAATGGCTGACCCGCACCTTCGGCTGGTACTACATGCTGGTAATCTGCGGTTACCTGCTGTTCGTCGTTTACCTGGCCTTCTCCGACTACGGCAAGCTCAAGCTGGGCGGCAAGGACGACACCCCCGATTTCAGCTACGGCGCCTGGGCCGGCATGCTGTTCTCCTCCGGTATCGGTATCTCGCTGCTGTACTTCGGCGCGTCCGAGCCGCTGGACCACTACTTCAACCCACCGGAAGGCACCCCTGCCAGCCTCGAGGCCGCGCGCCAGGGCCTGCAACTGACCTTCCTGCACTGGGGCCTGCACGGCTGGGCGATCTACGCCCTGGTGGGCCTGGCCGTGGGTTACTTCGCCTACCGTCACAACCAGCCGCTGGCACTGCGCTCGGCGCTGTACCCGCTGGTCGGTGAGCGTTGGGTCAAGGGCGGTGCCGGCCATGCCGTGGACATCTTCGGCATGTTCGTCACCCTGCTGGGCCTGGTGACCAACCTCGGCATCGGTTCGATGCAGGTGGCCTCGGGCCTCGAGTACCTGTTCGGCATGGACCACAGCAAGACCAACCTGCTGGCGGTGATCCTGACCATGGCTGGCGTGGCCACCATCGCTGCGGTGTCGGGCGTGGAAAATGGCATTCGTCGTTTGTCCAACCTGAACATCCTGCTGTTCAGCGGCCTGCTGATCTTCGTGCTGCTGGCCGGCAACACCCTGCACCTGTTCAACGCCTTCGTGCAGAACATCGGCGACTACCTCAACGGCATCGTGCTGAAGACCTTCGACCTTTATGTGTATGAAGGCGCGGGCGACAAGTCCGAGCGCTGGCTGGGCCTGTGGACCGTGTTCTACTGGGCCTGGTGGATCTCCTGGGGCCCGTTCGTCGGCATGTTCATCGCCCGTATTTCCAAGGGCCGTACCGTGCGCCAACTGGTCAGCGGCGTGCTGCTGATCCCGCTGGGCTTCACCCTGGCCTGGCTGTCGATCTTCGGCAACACCGCGCTGGACCTGGTGATCAACCAGGGCGCCGTGGAGCTCGGCAAGACCGCGCTCGAACAGCCGTCGATGTCGATCTACCAGCTACTCGAATACTTCCCGGCGTCGAAAATCGTCATCGGCGTGGCAGTGTTCGTCGGCTTCGTGCTGTTCCTCACCCCGGCCGACTCGGGCGCGGTGATGATGGCCAACCTGTCGTGCAAAGGCGGCAAGGTGGACGAAGACGCCCCGCACTGGATGGTGGTGTTCTGGTCGGTGGTGATCACCCTGGTAACCATTGGCCTGTTGTTTGCCGGTAACTTCGAAGCCATGCAGACCATGGTGGTGCTGGCTGGCCTGCCGTTCTCGGTGGTGCTGGTGCTGTTCATGTTCGGCCTGATGAAGGCGATGAAGCAGGACGTCGCGGTCGAGAGCGAGCGCGCCGAACTGGCCGCCCGTGGCCGTCGCGGCTTCAGCGAGCGCCTGAGCCAGCTGGACCTGCAGCCGACCCAGGCCGTGGTGCAGCGCTTCATGGACAAGCAGGTGAGCCCGGCGCTCAAGGAAGCCGCCGAACAACTGCGCACCCTGGGCTTCGAGGTCGAGACCCGTGTTGGCCAGTCGCGCAACATGATGGGCCTGCGGGTGATGATGGAAGAGGGCAACCCCTTCGTCTACGAAGCCAGCCTGGATGGTTACCTGGCCGCGCCGAGCGAGGCGCCGGTCGAAGGCGAGCCAGAGGTGCAGCAGCGCTTCTACCGCGCCGAGGTGTACCTGCACGACGGCAGCCAGGAATACGACCTGATGGGCTTCACCCGCGAGCAGATCGTGCGTGACGTGCTGGATCAGTTCGAAAGCCACCGCCAGTTGCTGGGGCGTGTGTACAGCTGATAACGGCTGATGCAATGCCAGGGGCCCGGTTCGTCAGAACCGGGCTCTTTCGTTTCTGCTCGCCAGAGGCGCACAAACACTGCGCGACAGCTATATGTAGTGCCTGGGCGGTCGTGGCGCGAGCGCATCCTTTTGTCCGTCATGCAAAAGGACCAGAACCATGTCAAACACCACCTCGATCAGCCTTAAACAGGCGTGCGCCAGGCAGTTTGCCGATCGCCCCACCCTGCGTCAGGTCGCCAGCCAGCAAATCCTCAAGTTGCTGGCCACGAAATTTGCCTGGATAGCCGAGGTCCAGCCTGCGCTGGATGACGCCGACCCCATCATGCTCGACAGTCCTGTTCCCGATGCGGATTACTGGGGCACGGCGCCGCTGGTGGACGTCGTGCTGCAGGCGTTGCTCGGGGGCGCGCCTATGAACCTGGAAGCGCTCGGGGCGCGAACCTACAACCTGGGGGTGGAGGATCCCTACCGCTTTCCCGCCTCGCACAGCGCGCTGGATACTCGAGCGCTGCATGGGGTGACGGAGGCTTTCAATGATCTTGTGAGGGATCTGCCAGCGGCTTTCTGCCAGGCCCAGGTCGACTTCTGGAACGCCGCGCCGTGCCTGGCGCCCGACGACTGTGGCGTAAGCCGGCATCGCTGGATGCAGCAGGCGTTGCGCACAGCGCTACTGGGTAGCGCTCAAGTACAGTCGCTGACCGAGGAGGCCAGGACGTGCCTGTATGAACTGCTGGGGGGGCGAACTGCCTCGATGCAGATCAACGCCATCGAGGTGACGATGAGCGTGGGGCAGGAGGAGCAACATGAACTGCTCCCCGACTTGCTGGTGTCGCTGGAGCGCGACGAGACGCGCCTGATGATTTGTTGCCAGCCCTCAGGGCAGGTGCATGCTTACACGTCCCTGGACGCGTTTGCCATCGACCTGCGTGACCGGCTGGCGTACCGCCACCGCTTCGACAGGTTGTCCTGGAGCCGCTACGCGCTGGAAGGCGAACCTTTGCTGCAGCAGTCCGGCTTGCTGCTCGGCTGGATGCTGTCCCGGCTTGATCACTTGCCATGGCTGTCGATCGACTCGGTCGAGCAGCTGGAGGCTTGGTTCGCGCAGTTGAGCGACCCGTCCACGCTGTTCTTCGAAGCCGCATATTTCGACGAGCAGGCCCCAGGGCTCGCCGTGCCCGACTGGCTGGTGCAGGCCTCCAGCCAGGACCGTTTCGAGTATCAGACGGCCATGCTGGACCTGGCTGTCGAGCAGGCGCTGTCCAAAGGTCAGTCATCACTCGATGGTGTGCTGGATCTTCATGCCTACAGCCGAGAGCACCTGCGTCAGCAGATGTTGGCCGACTATCCGCAAGAGGCGAACTACTTTGCCGACGACCTGATTCTCACGGTGCAGAGCGCTCAGGGCGTACCGGGTGGCGTTGCCACGGGGCCGGGCGATGGCGTGGTGACGCGGCGCACATTGAGTTTGACCGAGTTTGCCATTGGCAACCTGGCGGCACTGGAGCACGGCGGTATCGTTGCGATCGCTCACCGCCACGGGCAGCTGATCGCCGACTGGATGACTGCGGACTATGTACAGGCATTGGTTGGCCGGGTGGATATCGGCGGGCATTACCCCGCCTACCTCAGCACGGCGTTGAGTGACCCGCTCACACGGGATGCCCGGATTCGGTGTTTCGCTCGCGAGTGGCGTAGCCAATTGCTGTTCGATGCCTTGAAGCTCAAGGTCCGGGGCGGGCTGGATCTCGAGGCGTGGCAAGTGTTGGCAGAGTTCTGTCGCGGCAACCTCGACCTGAAGTCGACCCTCGATATCGCGCCTCTGGCATTCGCGGTCCCTGGTTATCGGCGGTTGGACACCGTGACCTGCATGTTCGTCATTCGCCTTCGGCAATCCCAGGTGCTGCTGCTCTATCGCCCTCTCTATGCGGATGCACCGTTGCGCCAGTTCGCTGATGCCGATGCCCTGATGCACGCCATCGATCAGGACGTTGCATTGCAGGGCAGTGTGCTGCAGTGGCTGGGCGATGAGGCCAGAGCCATCTATGGTGCGGGTGGGTTCACCCGGCCCCACAGGATCACGGGTTGGCAAGAAGCGGCGGGTGGCGTGCTGGTGCCCATCTACGAAGCGTTCGAATCGCTGGGCAACCCGGCGCGGTTGTCGTTCCAGCCTTGGCTCGCCGATACCGACATCAACCTGTTCATGCACAAGTTGCAGGCGATGGTAGATCTCGCTCGGCGCCAGGTTGTGTCCAACGCCCAGAGCCGCTGGCAACGCTTGCTCGAGGGAGGTTGGCTGCTGTTCAACATCGTCACGCCGTTGCTGCGTGGGCCTATTGCGGCGGTAACATGGCTGGCGCTGTTGCTCGCGGCCGTGAACGATGACGCGCAGGCGCTGGAGCATGGCAGCGATGCCGAACGATCGCTGGCGGTACTGGATCTGATCGCCAACCTGTCCATGCTGCTGGGACATGTCGGCCTGCCCCAGGCTCGACAGCCTGTGCCGCCTGCGCCGCCGCTCGATATCGCCAGGCCCCAGGGCGTGCCGGCGCTGGCTGCGGTCCCGGTGCAGATGGGGCGTACCCACCTGCCGGGTGCCTTGCAGGACGTCGAAGTGGGCCCGGTAGTCCATGCCACGGGCTGGGGGCCTGGGCCTGCCGCTCAGCTCAAGGCCTTGCGGCACCTGGCTGCAACCGTCGAGCTGCGTGGTATCGGTGAAGACGCCGAGGGTTACTACCGACATGCCGGTGAGCGCTACGTGATGTTGTACGGCGAGCGCTTCCAGGTTCGCCAATGGGGTGAGCAGGTCCGTGTGGTCGGCCCCGAGGGGCAGTTAGGGCCCTGGTTGTGGCGGGGTGAGCAGTGGAAGGTGCGCGAGGGGTTCTTCGGCGGCATGCCCAAGGGGCGAGGGCGCGGAGCCAGCCGCCAATCCCAGTACGATCATCTTGGTCGGGAGATGAACGCCAACATCGATGAAGGAGAACGGCTCAGGCAGCGAATCGTGAGCGATACCCTGCAAGTCATCGAACTGGACGAGAAGCTGGACCTGCATGAGCAGAGCCTGGCCGATGTGGTGCAAAACCGGGACGGCGCCTTTACTTCCGATCAGGCTGGCAAACTGGCTACTTTCCATCGGCAGCAAATCGCGCTCAAGTCCGCGCAAATGGACGATATGCGCCGCTCGGTCATCGCCAATCTCCAGCAGGCGGTGGAGACTGATCGGTCGGTGATGGACAAGATCCCGCAACTGCTGGAGTTGCAGCGCTTTCGCGACGTTAGGGCGATGTACACCGAGGAGAACTTCAGGGCGTACCTCGAAGCGGCGCGAAACATGCTGGTGATCAACAGTTGGAACATCTTCGACGAGCTGCGGCGCCTGGCCGATTACCCCGAGCTGCACAGGCTCTCTGGCATCCTCAATGGGCGCCCGGTGGCGGACGTGCTGGACGACTATCGCCTGTACAGGCGCTACCTGGCCAATACGGTGGGGAGCCAGGCCAGCATGCTCAAGGCGAGCCTCGACCTGGACGCCTTCCTGCCGCAGATTGCGCCTGAAACACTTCTGATCAGCACTTCCGAGCCGATCACCGCGCAACGACTGGTGTCTTTCCGGACGATTCCGAGCGTGCAACTGCGCTTCCACCAGGCCATGAACTACGCCGACCTGGCACTGCACCTCGACCAGCTGGGCCATGCGCGCCAGCTGATTCGCTACCGCGATGCCCTGGCCGGCGAGACGCTGAAAAGCGCAGCCAGCGCCCATGCCGGCTTGAGCACTGGCAACCTTTCTGCGGCAGACCGTATCGAAATCCTGCAGACCGCCTGGGACGAGTACTCCACGGCGATCATCAACGGCCTGGATATTGCCGGCAATGGGGGCCGGTTGGTCGAGCTCGACCGGCTCGGGCAGTACGCCGAGGAACTCAAGGCACTCAAGCGCATGGTCAGCGAGCAGCTGGTCGAAGCGATTGCGGAACAGGATGGTGTGCCGCCGCCAGCCCGCTACCCGGCCTACGTGACGACCCAGGCGCGTCAACTGCCGGTACGCACCGGCAAGGGCGTATTGGTGATTGCAACACCGGTAGAAACCGGGCTCGAGGTGCGTGAGCCGTTTACCGATGAGTTGCTGCATCGCTTCGCTGCCGATGACGCAGGAGGCTGGATCGAAGTCGTCGACAGCACTCCCGCACCGGTGCAGGCGGTCGACGACGCGCGAGCGCAAGCCGAGTCGCTGTTGGCCGAGCACGGGGAAATGGAGCGCATGGCCAGGGAGTATGTCGATGGCGATGTGCGCAGCGGCAAACTGACGAGGCTGCTCGATGGTTACCTGGACGCCTTGCGGGTGGCCGTCGACGGCCTGTCGGGCGTAGTCGATGGTGCTGGGCTGCTCGAGCGATTGCAGGCGCAGATCGAACTGTGGTCACAGCGCAGGACCGCGTTGCTCGTCGAGCTCTTCGACAAGACCCGTCACCCTGATGCCTTGGCGCTGGCCTTCATGCATGAGCAAGGGCTGATCAGGGTCGAGTATCAGTCTGGGCGCCGACAGATCGCCGATGGCAGTGCCATGGATGAATACCGCGTCTTGCGTCTGGCCCGGCCGGGTGATGGCAAGGGACGGGCCCTCTGGGTGGCGCATTTTCACTTCGAGCACGCTGACGATGGCCCCACTGCATTCACGCGAGGCCACCTGAAGACCTGGCAGCAGCGGTTCTATGGCCGCGAGGATGCGCAGAAACTGGCAGCCGAGGGCCAGCGAATACACCGTGGCCCCATTACCTATGCGCAGGTGAAGGACATCATCCCGTTCTTGCGTTGACGCATCAGCGGTTCTGGTAGCGCCCGCCCTTGCCATGGGCGGGCATGGCCAGGTTGCTGCGCTCGGCGATCATCTGGCGCAGCGGGATCAGCTCGATGCCCTGGCTCTTGAGCCGGGGCATCTCCTTTTCCAGCACCTGCAGGGTCTGCGGGTAGGGGTGGCCGATCAGCACGGCCGAGCCCTGCTTGCGCGCCAGGGTGATGCCTTGCTGCAACTGGGCGCTGATTGCCTCGGGCGTGCGCACGTCATCGAGGAACACATCCCGTGAGACATGGGCCAGAGCGATCTCCTGGGCCTTGGCCGCCGCCACCGTGGCGGCGCTGGTACGGCTGTCGACGAAGAACAGATGGCGGCGCTGCAACTCGCCCATCAACCAGGCCATGGGTTCGGCTTGCGAGGTCATGCGGCTGCCCATGTGGTTGTTGATGCCGGCGGCGTAGGGCACCTTGGCCAGGGCGGCGTCCAGGCGCTGGGCCAGCTCCGGCAGCGGGGTGCCGGGATGCCAGGCGTAGGGGCCGGTGGCCGGGTCCATGGGCATGTGCAGGATCACCGTCTTGCCGGCCTTGTGCGCCTGGCGGGCGAACGTGGTGGCGTGGGGGGTGTCGGGCATGATCGCCATCGTGACCGGGCCGGGCAGGGCCAGGGTGCGCTGGTCACGCTCGCTGCTTTGGCCGAGGTCGTCGATGATGATGCTCAGGTAGGCCTTGGCCGGGGCCGCGTGCGCGGCGCCGGCCAGCAGGCAGAACAGCAGGGACAGCAGGTAACGCATGGGGTGTGCTTATTCGCCCTTGGTGATGTTCAGGCCCTTGAGCAGGCTGAGGGCCTGGCTGAGCTGGAAGTCGTTGTCCTGCGGGCGCTCCTTGCGCTTGGCGCTGCCGGTCGGGCGGTCGGCGCCGCCGTTGCCGTTGCCCAGGTGACCCTGCAGGTCGGCTTCCTTGAAGTTCTCGGTGTCGGTTTCGGCGGTGAGCTTGGCCGGGCGCACTTCGATGTCCGGGACGATGCCCTGGGCCTGGATCGAGCGGCCGTTGGGGGTGAAGTACAGCGCGGTGGTGAGCTTGAGCGCGCGGTCGTTGGCCAGCGGCAGCACGGTTTGCACCGAGCCCTTGCCGAAGCTGTCGGTGCCCATCAGTACGGCGCGTTTCTGGTCTTGCAGGGCACCGGCGACGATCTCCGACGCCGAGGCGCTGCCGCCGTTGATCAGTACCACCAGCGGTACGCCTTCACTGGCGTCGGCCGGGTCGGCCGAGAAGCGCAGTTCGGAGTTGGCGATGCGGCCTTTGGTGTAGACGATCAGGCCCTTGGTCAGGAAGTGGTCGGCCACTTCCACTGCGGCTTGCAGCACGCCGCCGGGGTTGTTGCGCAGGTCGAGGACCACGCCGCGCAGCTTCTTGCCGTTGTCCTTGCGCAGCTTGGTCAGGGCCTTGCCCACCTCTTCGCCGGTCTTGACCTGGAACTGGGTGATGCGGATATAGCCGTAGTCGTTCTCCAGCAGCTGGCTCTTCACGCTCTTGACCTGGATCACCGCGCGGGTGAGGGTCACGTCGAACGGCGTGCCGCCGTCGCGTACCAGCGTGAGGACGATCTTCTCGCCGACCTTGCCGCGCATCTTGTCGACTGCCTCGGTCATGGTCTGGCCGCGGGTCGGGGCGCCGTTGATCTTGACGATCAGGTCGCCGGCCTGCACGCCGGCGCGGGAGGCCGGGGTGTCATCGATCGGCGAAACGACCTTGATGAAGCCGTCTTCCTGGCCGACTTCGATCCCCAGGCCGCCGAATTCGCCGCTGGTGCTTTCCTGCAGCTCCTGGAAGTCTTCAGGGCCGAGATAGGCCGAGTGCGGGTCGAGGTTGCTGAGCATGCCCTTGATGGCGTTTTCCAGCAGGGTCTTGTCGTCGACGGGCTCTACATACGCGGCCTTGATGCGGTCCATGACCTCGGCGAAGGTGCGCAGCTCCTCCAGCGGCAGCGGCGCCTTGGCGGTCACCTCGGTGGCCGGTACCGTGGCCGGCTTGGCGGCAGCGGCAGGCTTGGCCGGCTCGGCGGCGAGCGCCAGGGGCGCGCCGATGACCAGGGCAATGGTCAGGGCCAGCTGGGTGAGGCGAGGCGAGTGCAGCATGTCGAACGAACTCCTGATCCTGTAGGCGCCCCTTGCGGGAGCATCGGCCCGGCGTTTTCACGCGCCGCGCCGTAAAAGTAGTTTAGCCACGGCACCATTGCGCAGGGTCGGTGGGCCGGCCCTGCTGGCGAATCGCGAAGTACAAACCGGCGCTGTCCTGGCCGCCGCTGTCGCCGACGGTGGAGATGGCTTCGCCGGCCTTGACGATGTCGCCGGCGCTCTTGAGCAGGCTCTGGTTGTGGCCGTACAGGCTCAGGTAACCATTGCCGTGGTCGAGAATGACCAGAAGCCCGGCGCCGCGCAACCAGTCGGCGAATACCACACGCCCGCCGTGTACGGCGCGTACCTGGGTACCGGCGCTGGCGCTGATCATCACGCCGTCCCACTTGGCCCGGGCATCGCTGCCGCGCATGTCACCAAAGCGTGCCAGCAGTCGACCATTGACTGGCCATGGAAGTTTTCCCCGGGCTGCAGAAAATGCACCGCCGTAGCTGGCGCCGTCGCTGGAAACCACCGGGCCAAGCGTGGTGCGGGCCTTTTTCGGGGGCTCTTCCGGTTCTGCTTGCTGGTTGCGCGCGGCGGCTGCCAGTGCCTGTTCCTTGCGGCGCTTTTCTTCTTCCTGCTTGGCGAGCAAGGCGCGCTGACGCGCTTCTTCCGCCTCGCGGGCCTGGCGTGCGAGGGTTTCCTCGATGGTCTTGAGCACTTTGCCCAGGTCGGCCTGGTCCTGCTCGCGGGACTGCAGCTTCTGGTCGCGCTCTTTCATGTCGCTGTTGAGCTTGGCCAGTACCTGCTGGCGCTTGTCGCGTTCGCCGACCAGCGCCTGGCGGCGGCTGTCGAGGTCGGCGCGCTGGGTGAGCAGTTGCTCCTGCTGGCGGCCGATGTCCTGCTCGACGTTGGCCAGTTGGCGCAAGGTCTCGTTGAAGGTGCGCAGCTGCTCGGTGCGCGCCTTGCTCAGGTAGTCGTAGTAGGTGAGGGTGCGGGCGAATTTCTCGGGGTTCTGCTGGTTGAGCAACAGCTTGAGGTATTCCTCGCGGCCGTTGTTCTGGTAGGCCGAACGGGCCTGGACGGCAATCAGGCGTTGTTGTTCAACGCGGGCGCTCTGGAGTTTTTTTTTCTCGTGATCAAGGCGCTCCAGCTCGCCCTCGGTCTTTTTTAGTTCTTGCTGCAGTGCCTCCACCTGTTTTTCCAGGTTGCCGATGTCGGTCTCGGTGGACTTGAGGTCTTTCTGCACGCCGGACTTCTCCTCCTGGAGCTTGCCCAGCATCTTCTTCAGCTCGGCAATGTCCTGGCGGGTGGCGTCCAGCTGTTGCTGGGTCTGTGCGCGCTCGTCGGCGAAGGCCGGGGCGAGCAGGCATGACAGGGCGAGTAGGAACAGGGCGCGGAGCATGGGGTTGGGCGTACCAAGGATGGAGACTGGCCTAGTATGCCCGCGCGGGCTTGCAAAAAAAACGCCTCGCGGCATGTGCGGCGAGGCGTTTGTCTGGATTTCATCTGCAAATGTGATCGCAATGCTCGTGGGAGCGGGTTTGCCCCGCGATCGCAATCGCGGGGCAAGCCCGCTCCCACGGGACCTTATTGATCAACCAGAATCGAGGTGCCGGTCATCTCGGCAGGCTTTTCCATCCCCAGCAGCTTGAGCATGGTTGGCGCCACGTCGGCCAGCACGCCGCCGTCACGCACCTTGACCTTGCGCTTGCCGACGTAGATGAACGGCACTGGCTCGCTGGTATGGGCGGTGTGCGCCTGGCCGGTGCAGGCGTCTTCCATCTGCTCGACGTTACCGTGGTCGGCGGTGATCAGCGCTTCGCCGTCGACTTTTTCCAGTGCCTCGACGATGCGGCCGACGCAGGTGTCCAGGGCCTCGACCGCCTTGACCGCGGCCTCGAACACGCCGGTGTGGCCGACCATGTCGCCGTTGGCATAGTTGACCACGATCACGTCGAAACGCTGCTGCTCGATGGCCTCGACGATGCGGTCGGTCACCTCGGGGGCGTTCATTTCCGGCTGCAGGTCGTAGGTGGCGACCTTCGGCGACGGGATCAGGATGCGCTCTTCGCCTTCGAACGGCTCTTCACGGCCACCGGAGAAGAAGAAGGTGACGTGGGCGTATTTCTCGGTTTCGGCGATGCGCAGCTGGGTCTTGCCGTTCTTCGCCAGGTACTCGCCGAGCACATTGTTCAGGCTGGACGGCGCAAAGGCCGCCGGCGCCGGGATTTTCGCCGAGTACTGGGTCAGGCCGATGTAGGCGGCCAGTTTCGGCAGGCGGGCCCGTGGGAATTCGTTGAAGTCAGGCTCGACGAACACCCGCGACAGCTCGCGGGCACGGTCGGCGCGGAAGTTCATGAAGATGACGGCGTCGCCATCCTCGACCTTGACCGCATCGCCAATGCGCGTGGCCTTGACGAATTCGTCGCTCTCGTCACGGGCGTAGGCGGCCTCGAGGCCGGCCACGGCGTTGTCGGCGGTGTATTGCGCGGTGCTGTCGACGATCAGGTCGTAGGCGGCTTGTACGCGGTCCCAGCGGTTGTCGCGGTCCATCGCGTAGTAGCGGCCGATCAGGCTGGCGATGCGGCCCTTGCCCAGCTTGGCAAAGGTGGCGTCGAGCAGTTCGATGGATGACTGGGCGCTGCGCGGCGGGGTGTCACGGCCGTCGAGGAAGGCGTGCAGGTAGATCTTCTCGGCGCCACGCTGGGCGGCCAGTTCGGCCATGGCCACCAGGTGGTCCTGGTGGCTGTGCACGCCACCATCGGAGAGCAGGCCGAGGATATGCACGGCCTTGCCGGCACCGACAGCCTTGTCTACCGCGCCGGTGAGCACCGGGTTTTCGAAGAACTCGCCGTCGCGGATGGCTTTGGTGACTCGGGTGAAATCCTGGTACACCACGCGGCCGGCGCCGAGGTTCATGTGACCGACTTCAGAGTTGCCCATCTGCCCGTCGGGCAGGCCCACGTCCATGCCGGACCCGGAGATAAGACCGTGCGGCTGGGTGGCGCGCAGGCGGTCGTAGACCGGTGTGTTGGCGGCGAAGATGGCGTTGTATTCGGGGCTTTCGCTGTGTCCGAAGCCATCCAGGATAATCAGGACCAGGGGTTTAGGCGTACTCGTCATCAATCAAACTCACGGTTGTTCAAAGATGATAAAGACACGCATTTTAGGGCAAATCCGCCACCGACGGCGAATATTCCTCCCCTTGTCCGACCAGCGCTGTCGGATATGCAACATGAAGGCTGTTTTGCGGGTGGCCCGGCGGGCTTTGGTGGTCATGGGGGGCTGTGTATACTGGCCGCCATTTTCAATCGCCTGGAACACCCCCGATGGTTGCTCACCTGATTCAATTCGCGACAGATCACTTCATCCTGGTGGCGATCTTCGTCGTTCTGCTGGTCCTGCTGCTGATCAACGAAGTGCGTCGTGGTGGCCAGAGCCTGAGCAACGGCCAGCTGACCGCGCTGGTCAACGCCGACAAGGCGCTGGTCATCGATATTCGTCCTGCCAAGGAGTATTCCGCCGGGCACATCGTCGGTGCGGTGAGCATTCCGCAGGACAAGCTGGTCAACCGCATGACCGAGCTGGAAAAACATAAAGAGAAGACCCTGATCGTCGTCGACGCGATGGGCCAGCAGTCCGGCACCATCTGCCGCGAGCTGCTCAAGGCTGGTTACACCGCGGCCAAGCTCAGCGGTGGCGTGTCCAGCTGGAAAGCCGATAACCTGCCCCTGGTGAAGTGATATGAAGCCCGTCATCGTCTACTCCAGCGACTACTGCCCCTACTGCATGCGCGCCAAGTACCTGCTCGAGAGCAAGGGCGTGGCGTTCGAAGAGATCAAGGTCGACGGCAAGCCGCAGCTGCGCGCCGAAATGAGCCAGAAGGCCGGCCGTACTTCGGTACCGCAGATCTGGATCGGCAGTACGCACGTCGGTGGATGCGATGACCTCTATGCCCTGGAGCGCGCGGGCAAGCTCGACGCGCTGCTGGCGGCCTGACTTTGCACTGCATTCGAAAACATTAGGATAAGGATCTGCCATGACTGACCAACAGACCAACGGCGCGGCTGCAGAAAACAGCCCACAGTTCTCCCTGCAGCGCATCTACGTGCGCGATCTGTCGTTCGAGGCTCCGAAGAGCCCGCAGATCTTCCGCCAGCAGTGGGAGCCGAATGTCTCGCTGGACCTGAACACCCGCCAGAAAGCCCTGGAAGGTGACTTCCACGAAGTGGTGCTGACCCTGTCGGTCACCGTGAAGAATGGTGAAGAAGTGGCGTTCATCGCCGAAGTGCAGCAGGCCGGTATCTTCCTGATCGCAGGCCTCGACGCGGCCTCGATGAGCCACACCCTCGGCGCGTTCTGCCCGAACATCCTGTTCCCGTACGCCCGTGAGACCCTGGACAGCCTGGTGACCCGTGGTTCGTTCCCGGCGCTGATGCTGTCGCCGGTCAACTTCGACGCCCTGTACGCGCAAGAAATGCAGCGCATGCAGGAAGCTGGTGAAGTGCCGACCATGCAGTAATTGCCGCGGTCATGAAAAAAGCGCCTTTCGGGGCGCTTTTTTTGTGTTGGCAGTACCGGCCCTATCGCGGGGCAAGCCCGCTCCCACGCCCTGCCCTGTCAGGAGGAGGTGTGGGAGCGGGCTTGCCCCGCGATAGGCCAGAACAGGCAATCCATCAGCTGCCGGCAAAGCCGTTCTGCCGCCACGCCTCATACACCGTCACCGCCACGGTATTGGACAGGTTCAAGCTACGGCACCCTGGACGCATCGGCAGGCGCAGGCGCTGCTCCGCCGACAGGCTATCCAACACCTCGGCCGGCAAACCACGGCTCTCGGGCCCGAACAGGAAGGCATCGCCCGGTTGGTAGGCCACTTCGTGGAACGGGTGCGAGCCTTTGGTAGTGAAGGCGAACAGTCGCGGGTTGCCCAGGCTTTCCAGGCATCCGGCCAGGCTTTCGTGGCGCTTGAGCGTGGCATACTCGTGGTAATCCAGCCCGGCGCGGCGCAGGCGCTTGTCGTCCAGTTCGAAGCTGATCGGTTCGATCAGGTGCAGGGCGCAGCCACTGTTGGCGCACAGGCGGATGATGTTGCCGGTATTCGGCGGAATTTCAGGTTGAAAAAGGATGACGTGAAACATGCACGGCTCCAAGCGTGAAGATGACGGGCATTCTACCCCCGAACCCGATATGCGTTCGAAGGCGTTGCCGAAGATGATCCTGTCGCTGGCCATCGTCGGGTTGATGGTGGGCCTGATGATCGGCCGCCTGACCGCCCCGGACGAGCGGGTGCTGCAGCAGGTCGAGGTGGTGCAGGATGGCCTGGACCTGTGGTTCAACGAAGAACCCCAGCTGCATGGCGAGAACGTCGAAGGCACCGTGGCGCTGGTGTTCCAGGCCGAGGGCAAGGCCCAGCGCGGCCAGTTGTTCTTGCAGGGCAAACCGGTGGGCTGGCGGGTGCAGAAGGGCAAGGAAGGCTTGCTGCTGACGCTGATTGCCGCGCGCCCCCTGCAAGGGGAATGGTCAGGTGCAGAGGACGACGGGCGCTGGAAGGTGCAGGTGAGGCTGCACGAATAAAAGAGGGGATGTCCCGGCCTGCCTGTACCGAGGTCCCCAAAGCGGGTTGCCGTGGCGAATAAAAGGGGGATTTCCCGGCCTGCCTGTACCAGGGTCCCCGAAACGGTGTTGCTGCTGCGAATAAAAGAGGGGCTTTCCCGGCCTGCCTGTACCGAGGCCCCCGAAACTGGAGTTGCATTGGTTATTGCAGGGGGCGTGCCAGTTTTGAAATACCCGGAAATACTGGCCTTCAGGGCGAATTGGCCGGGTTTCGAGGGGATTTGTGCCTTCGCAAGGTGCAAGGGGCACAGGTTCGGTGCATATCGCGGGGCAAGCCCGCTACCACGTACAAGAACGCGATTTGTCGTGGGAGCGGGCTTGCCCCGCGATTGCAATCTCCCCTTAAACCCAGATCGCATCCCAGTGCGCATAGTCTCCAACGCGGCTGACCAGTCCTGCTCTTACGGGATTAGCGACCACATACCTTGCAAAGCCTCGCAGGTCCTCTTCGCGTCTGAGTGCGCGGTCGTGATAGCCGGCTTGCCATAGCTGCCCGTTGAGCTTGCCCATCTTGTACAACGAGCAACGGCTGCGAGACTTGAAGCGACGCATGACAGTGCAAAGGGTGTCGTCTTTGAGTTGAATCAGCCAATGCACGTGATCGGGCATGATTACCCATGCAAGGCTCAGGACCGAGCCTTCGGCCTCTGTCTGAGCGAAATGAGGCGGGAGGCAGCGTGCCGCCTGGAAGTCGAGGAACAGGGGCAGCCGGTCCTTGGTGGTGCTGGTCAGCAGACAGGCCCGGCCTGGCTCGGAAAAACGACCGCGACGCAGTCGGTGGGAGGAGGGGCTGTCCATGTCGTTATCCTCGATAAGGAAAACAACACGGTAGGTCGAGAGACCCACGTATGCCCAAACCAATGAGCACAGCATGTGTCAGGCTGAATGCTATCGCGGGGCAAGCCCGCTCCCACGCCCATCCCTGCCAGGAGGAGGCGTGGGAGCGGGCTTGCCCCGCGATGCGATTCAGCGTCGAGTATCAGTGCTCGTCACCCTCATCATCATCCCCGCCATCGACCTTCATCCCCAATTCCTTGATCTTGCGCGTCAGGGTATTACGCCCCCAGCCCAGCAATACCGCTGCATCACGACGCCGCCCGGCGGTGTGCTTGAGCGCGGTCTCGATCATGATCCGCTCGAAGCTGGGCACGGCGCTGTCCAGCAGGCTCGACTGGCCGCGGGCCAGGGCCTGGTCGGCCCACTGGCGCAGGGCCTGCTCCCAGTTGGTCACTGGCGCTGCGTCCTGCGGCAGGTTGAGCAGCTCCGGCGGCAGGTCGCCGATCAGCACCTCGCGGCTGGAGGCCATCACGGTGATCCAGCGGCAGGTGTTCTCCAGCTGGCGGACGTTGCCAGGCCATGGCAGGTTGCGGATGAACTCTTCGGTTTCCGGCTTGAGCAGCTTGGGCTCGACCGCCAGCTCCTGGGCGGCGCGGCCGAGGAAGTGGCGGGCCAGGGTCGGGATGTCTTCGCGCCGGTCAGACAGGCGCGGGATATGGATGCGGATCACGTTGAGGCGGTGGAACAGGTCTTCGCGGAACTTGCCAGCCTGTACCAGGGTTTCCAGGTTCTGGTGGGTCGCGGCGATGATGCGCACATCGACTTTCACCGGCACGTGGCCGCCAACCCGGTAGAACTCGCCGTCGGCCAGCACGCGCAGCAGGCGGGTCTGGGTGTCGGCGGGCATGTCGCCGATTTCGTCGAGGAACAGCGTGCCGCCGTCGGCCTGCTCGAAGCGGCCACGGCGCAGGTTGGCGGCGCCGGTGAACGCGCCTTTTTCATGGCCGAACAGCTCGGACTCCATGAGGTCCTTGGGGATCGCCGCCATGTTCAGGGCGATGAACGGCGCAGCCGCGCGCGGGCTGTGGCGGTGCAGGGCATGGGCCACCAGCTCTTTGCCGGTACCCGATTCGCCATTGATCAGCACGGTGATGTTGGAGTGGCTCAGGCGGCCGATGGCGCGGAACACCTCCTGCATCGCCGGTGCTTCACCGATGATCTCGGGGGTGCGGGCCAGTGCCTGGGGCACCTCCAGCGCTTGCTGCTCCTGAGCGTGCTGGTTGGCACGCTTGACCAGCGACACCGCTTCGTCGACGTCGAACGGCTTGGGCAGGTATTCGAAGGCGCCGCCCTGGTAGGAGGCCACGGCACTGTCCAGGTCGGAGTGTGCGGTCATGATGATGACCGGCAGGCCCGGATGCTGGTCGCGAATCTGGGCCAGCAGGTCGAGGCCGCTGGCACCGGGCATGCGGATATCGGAAATGATCACGTCAGGCTGCTGGCGTGCCAGGCGGCCCATCACGCCATCGGCGCTGTCGAAGCTCTGGGTGGTCATGCCCTCCTGTTGCAGGGCCTTCTCCAGGACCCAGCGGATGGAGCGATCATCATCGACGATCCAGACGGTTTCACTTCGGCTCATGAGGCGGTGGCTCCTTGTTCCAGGGGCAGGTAGATCGAGAAGGCGGTGTGGCCGGGGTGGCTTTCACACTCGATCAGGCCCTGGTGCTGGCTGATGATGTTCTGGGTAATGGCCAGGCCCAGCCCGGTACCGTCCGGGCGGCCGCTGACCATGGGGTAGAAGAGGGTGTCCTGCAGCTCTGCGGGGATGCCCGGGCCGTTGTCGACGATCTCGACCCGGGCCACCAGGCGATGGCGCACATGGGCGATGGTGAACTGGCGTACGGCGCGGCTGCGCAGGGTGATGCGGCCCAGGCGCAGTTCGTTCTGCCCGCCGATGGCCTGCATGGCATTGCGCACGATGTTGAGCACGGCCTGGATCATCTGCTCGCGGTCGATCAGCACGTCCGGCAGGCTCGGGTCGTAGTCGCGCACCAGGGTGATGCCGCCCTGGCTTTCCGCCTCCACCAGGCTGCACACGCGCTCCAGTACTTCGTGGATGTTGGTCATCGACAGCGACGGCAGTTTGTTCGAACCGAGCATGCGGTCGACCAGGTTACGCAGCCGGTCGGCTTCTTCGATGATCACGTTGGTGTAGTCGCGCAGGCCGTCGTTGGGCAACTCGCGGGCCAGCAGCTGCGCTGCGCCGCGAATGCCGCCCAACGGGTTCTTGATTTCGTGGGCCAGGCCGCGCACCAGCATCTTGGTGGTTTCCTGCTTGCTCAGCTGGGCCTCTTCCTTGGTGATGCGCAGCAGGCGGTCACGCGGGTGCACTTCGAGCAGCAGCAGGGTATTGCCCTGGTGCAGGATCGGCGTGACGGCGTAGTCGACGGTGATGCTCTGGCCGGTCAGCGAGGTCAGCTGGGCTTCGCGCTTGGTGAACGGATGCGCCTGCTCCACTGCCTGGCGCAGCGAGTTGAGTGCCTCGGCCGATTCGGTGAACAGCTCGCTGATGAACTGCCCATGGCTGCGCTGGCCACTGACGGCCAGGAGCATTTCCGCCGCCGGGTTCATGTACTCAAGGCGCAGCTCGGCGTTGAGCAGGAGCGTGGCCGTGGTCAGGTTGTCCAGAAGCAGACGGTGCTGTGCATCGCTGATGGTCATAAGGCGTCGTTGACCTCTGTTGGCACTCTTTTGGCGCCCCGGCCAGGGCTGGGGCGCGCACGGATGACGTGCTGGATGCGATGAAAATGCAAGAACCAAACCAAGGCTCTGAAAAGAAGCGGAAATGGCGGATAAAAGCCTGTATTCGCGCTAATTCAGGACATAAAGCTTTGGTTAATCGATTCACTTGACCCAAAGTGGGGTGCATGCTGGGGCGTAAGGCCTGGAGATGCACCAATATGGAGCATAGGGCGCTCGTCAGGTTTTGCACAGCGGGCTGCTGGCGCGGACCTGGGCAAGGGTGGGGCGCACAACCTGAATCGAGTGTCGCCAGGTGTGGCTGCAGGGTTTGCCAGATGAAGGCGATGCAGAAATGCAAACGGCCTCCCTAGGGAGGCCGTCCTGATGTCACCGACGCGGGGCGTCGATCAGATCAGCAGCTGTAGTACAGCTCGTATTCCAGCGGGTGCACGAAGGTACGGACCTTGATCTCTTCTTCCGATTTCAGCTCGATGTAGGCATCGATGAAGTCGTCGGAGAACACGCCGCCCTTGGTCAGGAACGCACGGCCCTTGTCCAGCTCTTCCAGGGCTTCTTTCAGGCTGCCGCAAACCTGTGGGATCTCTTTCGCCTCTTCAGGCGGCAGGTCGTACAGGTTCTTGTCGGCGGCGTCGCCTGGGTGGATCTTGTTCTGGATACCGTCCAGGCCGGCCATCAGCAGGGCGGCGAAGCACAGGTACGGGTTGGCCGCCGGGTCCGGGAAGCGCGCTTCGATACGGCGGGCTTTCGGGCTGGAAACGTAAGGGATACGGATCGAGGCCGAGCGGTTGCGAGCCGAGTAGGCCAGCATTACCGGGGCTTCGAAGCCAGGTACCAGACGCTTGTAGGAGTTGGTGGCCGGGTTGGTGAAGCCGTTCAGGGCCTTACCGTGCTTGATGATGCCGCCGATGAAGTACAGGGCGGTGTCGGACAGGCCGGCATAGCCTTCACCAGCGAAGGTGTTCTTGCCGTCTTTCCAGATCGACATGTGCACGTGCATGCCCGAGCCGTTGTCGCCGTACAGTGGCTTAGGCATGAAGGTAGCGGTGCGGCCGTAGGCGTCGGCAACGTTGTGCACGACGTACTTCAGCGCTTGAACTTCGTCGGCCTTCTTCACCAGAGTGTTGAACTTGACGCCGATTTCGTTCTGGCCGGCAGTCGCCACTTCGTGGTGGTGAACTTCGACGGTCTGACCCATCTCTTCCAGTGCGTTGCACATGGCGGTACGGATTTCGTGGTCGTGGTCGAACGGCGGAACCGGGAAGTAGCCGCCTTTGACGCCTGGACGGTGGCCTTTGTTGCCGCCTTCCACGTCCTGGTCGGACATCCACGAGCCTTGCTCGGAGTAGATCTTGAACATCGAGCCGGAGATGTCGGACTTGAACTTCACTTCGTCGAAGATGAAGAACTCAGGCTCTGGGCCGGCGAACACGGTGTCACCGATCAGCGTGGCCTTGAGGTGCTCTTCGGCGCGACGGGCGATGGCACGTGGGTCGCGATCATAGCCCTGCATGCTGGCAGGGTCGATGATGTCGCAGGTGAGGATCAGGGTCGGCTCTTCGGTGAACGGATCCAGCACGGCGGTGGAGTCGTCCGGCAGCAGGATCATGTCGGAGGCTTCGATGCCTTTCCAGCCAGCGATGGAGGAACCGTCGAACATCTTGCCGGTTTCGAAGAAGTCTTCGTCCAGGCCATCACGCGCCGGCATGGTCACGTGGTGCTGAGTACCTTTGGTGTCCGTGAAACGCAGATCAATCCACTTGACGTCATGATCTTTGATGAGTTGAACCGACTTCGACATGTTGTCCTCCGGATGGTCTAGAGCGCGGTGGGCCGCTGCTCTGGAAAAAGGGTGTTGCCAGGCGCGGATAGTCGGCCAAGCGTACCTGCCTCACAAGAGAGCAAATTGCATGCCAGTGCCCGGAAATGGCGAGGGCGGGATAAAAGGCGGCGTTTGCGGGCATTGGGCGGGTGAGTGCGGCGGAAAAGTGCGCCCTTTTGGTTCGTGTTTTTAGTGTCGCGCACCGTTTTGGTGCTTTCTATGGCTTTATTGCGGGGCAAGCCCGCTCCCACGGGTGCGAACGTGGGAGCGGGCTTGCCCCGCGATGGCGACTGCCCAGGCAACAAAAAATGCACCTCCTGTACAAAAGTTGGTCAAAACCTGAGCAATTTCCGATATAATTCGCGCCCCTCATTTTCGGCAGGCCCTGCGCGCGCTGTTAAACCAATGAAACTTATCGTCAAAGTCTTCCCAGAGATCACCATCAAGAGCCGACCGGTGCGCAAGCGCTTCATCCGTCAGCTCAGCAAGAACATCCGCAACGTGCTCAAGGACCTCGATCCTGAGCTCGCGGTCGATGGTGTCTGGGACAATCTCGAGGTGGTCACCCGCATCGAGGACGAAAAGATCCAGCGCGAAATGATCGAGCGCCTGCGCTGCACCCCGGGCATCACCCATTTCCTGCAGGTGCAGGAGTACCCGCTGGGCGACTTCGACGACATCGTCGAGAAGTGCAAGCAGCACTTCGGTCACCTGCTGGCCGGCAAGTATTTCGCCGTGCGCTGCAAGCGCGGCGGCCACCACGACTTCACCTCGATGGACGTCGACCGCTACGTCGGCAGCCAGCTGCGCCAGCAATGCGGCGCGGCCGGCATCGAGCTGAAGAAACCCGAAGTGCTGGTGCGCATCGAGATCCGCGACCAGCGCCTGTATGTGATCCACAACCAGCACAACGGCATCGGCGGCTACCCGCTGGGCGCCCTGGAGCAGACCCTGGTGCTGATGTCCGGTGGCTTCGACTCCACTGTGGCCGCTTACCAGATGATGCGCCGCGGCCTGATGACGCACTTCTGCTTCTTCAACCTCGGCGGGCGCGCCCACGAGCTGGGCGTGATGGAAGTGGCGCACTTCCTGTGGAAGAAGTACGGCAGCAGCCAGCGCGTGCTGTTCATCAGCGTGCCGTTCGAGGAAGTGGTCGGCGAGATCCTCAACAAGGTCGACAACAGCTACATGGGCGTGACCCTCAAGCGCATGATGCTGCGCGGCGCCGCGCACATGGCCGACCGGCTGCAGATCGACGCGCTGGTCACTGGCGAGGCTATTTCACAGGTGTCCAGCCAGACCCTGCCGAACCTGTCGATCATCGACTCGGCCACCGACAAGCTGGTGCTGCGCCCGCTGCTGGCCAGCCACAAGCAGGACATCATCGACCAGGCCACCGAAATCGGCACCGCCGACTTCGCCAAGCACATGCCCGAGTACTGCGGCGTGATTTCGGTGAACCCGACCACCCATGCCAAGCGTCACCGCATGGAGCACGAAGAGAAGCAGTTCGACATGGCGGTGCTGGAGCGTGCCCTGGAGCGCGCCAAGTTCATCTCCATCGACCACGTCATCGACGAGTTGGGCAAGGACATCGAGATCGAGGAAGTGGCCGAGGCGCTGCCGGGCCAGATCATCATCGACATCCGTCACCCCGACGCCCAGGAAGACGAACCTCTGGCACTGGACGGTATCGAAGTCCAGGCCATGCCGTTCTACGCGATCAACAGCAAGTTCAAGCACCTGGACCCCACGCGCCAGTACCTGCTGTATTGCGACAAAGGTGTGATGAGCCGTTTGCACGCACACCACCTGCTCAGTGAGGGACATGCCAATGTGCGTGTTTATCGTCCGACATAAGACCCCAGGGCTGTATGGCGGCAGTATCCGCCATCGCCCTCCCGACCACCGGGCCCGCTGAGCCTCAAACCGTACATATTCGCCGCCTACACTGGCGGCAACCGAATCCTCTGATCGAGATACAGTTGTGATCGAAAATCTGCGTAACATCGCCATCATCGCCCACGTTGACCATGGTAAAACCACCCTGGTCGACAAACTCCTGCGTCAGTCCGGCACCCTGGAGCGTAACGAGCTCAACGACGAGCGCGTCATGGACTCCAACGACCAGGAAAAAGAGCGCGGCATTACCATTCTGGCGAAGAACACCGCCATCAACTGGAACGGCTACCACATCAACATCGTCGACACCCCCGGCCACGCCGACTTCGGTGGCGAGGTTGAGCGTGTAATGTCGATGGTCGACTCCGTGCTGCTGCTGGTCGACGCCCAGGACGGCCCTATGCCGCAAACCCGCTTCGTGACCAAGAAGGCCTTCGAAGCCGGCCTGAAGCCAATCGTCGTGATCAACAAGGTCGACCGTCCGGGCGCGCGTCCTGACTGGGTTCTGGACCAGATCTTCGACCTGTTCGACAACCTCGGTGCCACCGACGAACAGCTGGACTTCAAAGTCGTCTACGCCTCGGCCCTGAACGGCATCGCCGGTCTGGACCACACCGCCATGGGCGAAGACATGACCGCCCTGTACCAGTCGATCGTCGACAACGTACCGGCGCCGGACGTTGACCGTGACGGTTCGTTCCAGATGCAGATCTCGGCTCTGGACTACAACAGCTTCCTCGGCGTTATCGGTGTTGGCCGTATCGCCCGTGGTCGCGTCAAGCCGAACACCCCGGTTGTCGCCATCGACACCAACGGCAAGAAGCGTAACGGCCGTATCCTGAAGCTGATGGGCCACCACGGCCTGCACCGCGTCGACGTCGAAGAAGCCCAGGCTGGCGACATCGTCTGCATCAGCGGTTTCGACGAGCTGTTCATCTCCGACACCCTGTGCGCCCCGGACGCGGTAGAAGCGATGAAGCCGCTGACCGTCGACGAGCCGACCGTTTCCATGACCTTCCAGGTCAACGATTCGCCGTTCTGCGGTAAAGAAGGCAAGTTCGTCACCAGCCGTAACATCAAGGACCGTCTGGACAAAGAGCTGCTGTACAACGTTGCCCTGCGCGTTCAGGAAACCGACTCCCCAGACAAGTTCAAGGTCTCGGGCCGTGGTGAGCTGCACCTGTCGGTACTGATCGAAACCATGCGTCGTGAAGGCTTCGAGATGGCCGTAGGCCGTCCTGAAGTGATCATCCGCGAAGTCGACGGCGTCAAGCAGGAGCCGTTCGAGAACGTCACCATCGACATCCCTGAAGAAGCCCAGGGCAAGGTCATGGAAGAGATGGGTCTGCGTAAAGGCGACCTGACCAACATGGTGCCGGATGGCAAGGGCCGTGTTCGTCTGGAATACAACATTCCAGCCCGTGGTCTGATCGGTTTCCGTAACCAGTTCCTGACCCTGACCAACGGTGCAGGCATCCTGACCTCGATCTTCGATCGCTACGACACCATGAAGTCGGGCCAGATGTCCGGCCGCCTGAACGGTGTACTGGTTTCGGTCGAGACCGGAAAGGCACTGACCTACTCGCTGGAAACCCTGCAGGCGCGCGGCAAGCTGTTCGTCGAGCACGGCCAGGAGATCTACAACGGTCAGATCATCGGCCTGAACAGCCGCGACAACGACCTGGGCGTGAACCCGACCAAAGGCAAGAAGCTCGACAACATGCGTGCTTCGGGCAAAGACGAAGTCATCGCCCTGGTGCCGCCAGTTCGCCACACCCTGGAACAGGCCCTGGAGTTCATCCAGGACGACGAGCTGTGCGAAGTCACGCCGAAGTCGATCCGTCTGCGCAAGAAGATCCTGGACGAAGGCGAGCGTACCCGCGCTGCCAAGAAAGCCAAGAACTGAGTTAGCTCAGGCGCAATGAAAACGCCCCCGGTCGAAAGGCCGGGGGCGTTTTTTTTGCATCCAGGATTTGTGCTGGATTTGTTGGTCTCTTCGCGGGTAAACCCGCTCCCACAGGATCTCTACTGGACTCAGGGTCTGCACGGTACCTGTGGGAGCGGCTTTAGCCGCGAAGAGGCCGGCACTGGCTGATGATCAGCGCCCAACCACCTTCGGCTTGTACGCACAATACCCCGGCCGCGGCCCGATCTTGGGGTGGTTGCGGCAGGTGTCCGGGCGCTTGTCGTAGATGGTGCACAGCCGGCTCTTGCGGTCCAGGTACATGCAGTCATCGTTGCTCATCCGGGTCAGGGTGAAGATCCCCGACTTCTGGTTGAAGCGCTCGATGATGCCTTCCTTTTGCAGGCGCTTGGCCACGTTCTTCGGCGGTTCGTCTTTTTCGAACTCGTCCACCACGCCGATACGGATCAGATCCTTGATCTTCACCTCCACCGGCAAGGTGCAACAGGTCGAGTGGCAGCCACCGCACATGTGGCTGGCATAGCGCTGCCAAGTCTCCAGGCGGTCGACTTCGGCGGCGGCGATCAGGGTCGTTTTCATCGTTATGGGGGCGAATCACGGTCTTGGGGCGCGCGATCATACCGGAGTTGTTCAATTTGTGAACAACCTTTTGCCCGATTCCCGCCTGGCGCATGAAATCCACGAACCCTTGCTGTCGCTCTGTGTCAGACCGTCTAGGCTGAACACTTTCCCTGCGCTTTAGCCTACTTGCCCGAGGATGCCGCATGTCCCAGGAAAACAAGGCCCGTGAGGCCAAAGCTCATCACGAGGAGGTGGCGGATTTTCGCGCCGCCGTGCTGGCCAAGCTGACCTACGCGGTCGGCAAGGACCCGGAACACGCGTTCGACCACGACTGGTTCGAGGCCATCGCCCTGGCGGCCCGCGACCACATGGTCGACCACTGGATGGACCACACCCGACGGGCCTACCGGCGTAGCCAGAAGCGGGTGTATTACCTTTCCCTCGAATTCCTCATCGGCCGGCTGCTGTACGACAGTCTGAGCAACCTGGGCTACCTGGAAATCGCCCGCGAGGCGCTGCAGGGCCTGGACGTGGACCTTGAGCGCATTCGCCTGCTCGAGCCGGATGCGGCGCTGGGTAACGGCGGCCTCGGGCGCCTGGCGGCGTGCTTCATGGAGAGCATGTCGACCCTGGGCATTGCCGCCCATGGCTATGGCATCCGCTACGAGCATGGGCTGTTCCGCCAGGCGCTGGTCGATGGCTGGCAGCAGGAGCAGACCGAGAACTGGCTGGACTTCGGCAACCCCTGGGAGTTCGAGCGTGCCGAGGTGATCTACCCGATCAGCTTTGGCGGCAGTGTCGAAACCGTGCAGGAAGGCACTGGCAAGCAGCGCCAGGTCTGGTGGCCGGGCGAAACGGTACGGGCCGTGGCCTACGACACTCCGGTGGTCGGCTGGCGTGGCTCCAGCGTCAACACCTTGCGCCTGTGGCGCGCCCGGGCGCTGGAAGAGCTGCACCTGGAGCGCTTCAACGCCGGCGATCACCTGGGTGCGGTGGCCGAGGTGGCCCGGGCCGAGAGCATTTCGCGGGTGCTGTACCCGGCCGACAGCACCGAGGCCGGCCAGGAACTGCGCCTGCGCCAGGAGTACTTCTTCGTCTCCGCCTCGCTGCAGGACCTGCTGCGCCGCCACCTGAACATGCATGACAACCTGCTCAACCTGCCGGATGCTGCTGCGATCCAGCTCAACGACACCCACCCGTCGATCGCCGTGGCCGAGTTGATGCGGCTGTTGGTCGACCAGCACGAAATCCCCTGGGACACCGCCTGGCAGGTGACCGTCGGTACCTTGGCCTACACCAACCACACGCTGCTTCCCGAGGCCCTGGAAACCTGGCCGGTGGCGTTGATGGAGCGCATGCTGCCGCGGCACATGCAGATCATCTATCTGATCAACGCCTACCATATCGACTCTCTGCGGGCCAAAGGCCTGCACGACTTCGACGTGCTGCGCGCGGTGTCGCTGATCGAAGAAGACAACGGTCGCCGTGTGCGCATGGGCAACCTGGCGTTCCTCGGGTCGCACAGCGTCAACGGCGTGTCGGCGCTGCACAGCAAGCTGATGAAGAGCACGGTATTCGCCGAGCTGCACAAGCTCTATCCGCAGCGGATCAACAACAAGACCAACGGCATCACCTTCCGCCGCTGGCTTTACCAGGCCAACCCGCCGCTCACGGCGATGCTCACCGAGGCACTGGGCCCGGAGGTGCTGGACGACCCGGAAGGCAAGCTCAAGGCCCTGGTGCCCTTTGCCGACAAGGCCGACTTCTGCAGGCAGTTCGCGGCCCAGCGTCTGCACAGCAAGCGTGCCCTGGCTGCCATCATCCAGGACCGCCTGGGGGTGACGGTCAACCCCGAGGCGCTGTTCGACGTGCAGGTCAAGCGCATCCACGAGTACAAGCGCCAGTTGCTCAACCTGCTGCACACCGTGGCCCTGTACCAGGCCATGCGCCACGACCCCGGCACCGACTGGGTGCCGCGGGTGAAGATCTTCGCCGGCAAGGCGGCGGCCAGCTATCACCAGGCCAAACTGATCATCAAGCTGGCCAACGACATCGCCCGGGTGGTCAACAACGACCCGACCGTGCGCGGCCTGCTCAAGGTGGTGTTCCTGCCCAACTACAACGTCAGCCTGGCCGAGAGCATCATCCCGGCGGCCGACCTGTCCGAGCAGATCTCCACGGCCGGTTACGAAGCCTCCGGCACCAGCAACATGAAGTTCGGGCTCAACGGCGCGCTGACCATCGGCACCCTGGACGGCGCCAACGTCGAGATGTGCGAGCAGGTCGGGGCCGAGAACATGTTCATCTTCGGCCTGACCGCGCAGCAGGTGGAGGCGCGCAAACGCAGTGGCGACTTTGGCGCCAGCGCGGCGATTACCGCGTCGCACCGCTTGGGTGACGTGTTGCAGGCGATCCGCAGTGGGGTTTTCTCGCCGGATGATCCATCGCGTTATACCGGGCTGGTGGATGGCCTGATCGCCTATGACCGCTTCCTGGTGTGTGCCGACTTCGACGCCTACTGGGATGCCCAGCGGCGGGTCGAGGAGCTGTGGCATACGCCCCAGCAGTGGTGGCGCATGGCGGTGCTCAATACCGCGCGGATGGGGTGGTTCTCGTCGGACCGGACCATTCGGGAATATGCCAGCGAGATCTGGAAAGCGCTGGATTGAGCCGCCCCCATCGCGGGGCAAGCCCGCTCCCATGCTGGTAGCACGTGGGAGCGGGCTTGCCCCGCGATGCGCTTCTGGCCGACAGCTGGCCCTCGGCGCGCTGAACTCAACGTCGCCCAGCGAGTCTCTTTGCTCGCTAGCCCGCAACTCTCCCTGTAAACTGCGGGGGTTTTTCTCCCCCTTTCCTTTTCGGAGCCATACATGTCCCGCGTTACCCTGAGTCGCTATCTGATTGAGCAGACCCGCAGCAACAACACCCCTGCCGATCTGCGCTTCCTGATCGAAGTGGTGGCGCGTGCGTGCAAGGAAATCAGCCATCACGTCTCCAAAGGCGCGCTGGGTGGCGTCCTGGGCAGCATGGGCACCGAAAACGTCCAGGGCGAAGTGCAGAAGAAGCTCGACGTCATCTCCAACGACATCCTGCTCGAAGCCAACGAGTGGGGCGGCCACCTGGCCGGCATGGCCTCCGAAGAGATGGACAACGCCTACCAGATCCCGGGCAAGTACCCCAAAGGCGCCTACCTGCTGGTCTTCGACCCGCTGGACGGTTCGTCGAACATCGACGTCAACGTCTCGGTCGGCACCATCTTCTCGGTCCTGCGTTGCCCTAACCAGTACCTGAGCCAGAACGAAAGCCTCAACGAAAACGCCTTCCTGCAGCCAGGCACCGAGCAGGTCGCCGCCGGTTATGCCATCTATGGCCCGCAGACCATGCTGATCCTGACCCTGGGCAATGGCGTCAAGGGCTTCACCCTGGACCGCGAGCTGGGCAGCTTCGTGCTGACCCACGAGAACATCCGCGTACCGGAAAGCACCGCCGAATTCGCCATCAACATGTCCAACCAGCGCCACTGGGAAGCCCCGATTCAGCGCTACGTGGGCGAGCTGCTGGCCGGTGAGACCGGCCCGCTGAAAAAGAACTACAACATGCGCTGGATCGCCTCGATGGTGGCCGACGTGCACCGCATCCTGACCCGTGGCGGCCTGTTCATGTACCCACGCGACGCCCGCGACCCAAGCAAGCCGGGCAAGCTGCGCCTGATGTACGAAGCCAACCCGATGTCGTTCATCATCGAACAGGCCGGCGGTGTCTCCACCGACGGTTACCAGCGCATCCTCGACATCAAGCCAGAGGGCCTGCACCAGCGCGTGTCGGTGATCCTCGGCTCGAAGGAAGAGGTCGAGCGCGTCACCGCGTACCACAAGGAGTAAACCATGCTCGCACCTTGGCAGCCGTTGCTGGAGTGGTGGTTCGGTTGGGGCACCAGCCCCCAGGCCGTGGCTGACGAGAAGAGCACGCTGTGGTTCGGCAAGCATCACGATGCCGAAGCCCAGGCGCTGTTCGGCGACCTGATGGAGCACGCCCTGGCGGGCGGGCTCGAGGATTGGCAGCAGAGCCCGCAGGGCTGGCTTGGCTTGCTGATCCTGCTGGACCAGCTGCCGCGCATGATCCACCGCGACACGCCGCGCGCCTTCGAGGGCGACCGGCGGGCGCAGGTGGTGGCCATGCAGGGTTTGCAGAAGGGCTGGGACTACCAGCTGCTGCCGATCCAGCGGGTGTTCGTGCTGCTGGTGCTGGAGCATGCCGAGGTGCTGGACTGGCAGAACCTGTGCGTCGAGCGCTACCAGACCTTGCTGGATGAACAGCCGGAGGCGAACCGCCGGTTGTTCGAAGGCTTCCTCGACTATGCCGAGCAGCATCAGCGGGTGATTGCCCGGTTCGGGCGCTTTCCGCACCGTAACCTGGTGCTGGAGCGGCCGAGTACCAGCGAGGAGATGGATTTCTTGTTGGAGCCTGGGTCCAGGTTCTAGCTTCGAGCGGTGACTGTGGGAGCGGGCTTGCCCCGCGATTGCGATGGTGGGTCTGACATCGCAATCGCGGGGCAAGCCCGCTCCCACGTTACCGAATCAGATCCTGAAGCTCCCCACCAGATGCTTCAACCGCTCCACCTGGTGCTCCAGGTCGGTGCAGGCACGCAAGGTGCTCTGCAGGTTGTGCACCCCTTCCTGATTCAGCGTATTGATCTCGGTGATGTCGACATTGATCGACTCGACCACGGCCGTCTGCTCTTCGGTGGCAGTGGCCACCGACTGGTTCATGCCGTCGATCTCACCAATGCGCTGGGTGACGCTGCCCAGGCGTTCGCCGGCCTGGTTGGCGATGCCGACGCTGCGGTCGCTGTGCTGCTGGCTCTGGTTCATGGTGCTCACGGCCATCTGCGCGCCGGCCTGCAGCTCCTCGATCAGGCGCTGCACCTGCTGCGCCGAATCCTGGGTGCGATGGGCCAGGTTGCGTACCTCGTCGGCCACCACGGCAAAGCCACGGCCGGCCTCGCCCGCGCGGGCGGCTTCGATGGCGGCGTTGAGCGCCAGCAGGTTGGTCTGCTGCGAGATGCCACTGATCACATCGAGGATCTGGCCGATGTTCACCGTGTGGTTGTTCAGCGTCTCGATGTTGCCGCTGGCATCGCTGATACGCGCCGACAGCTGGTTCATCACCTCGATGGTCTCGCCGACCACCTGCTGGCCTTCTTCGGCCAGGCCGCGCGCGGCGCTGGAGTGCTGCGAGGCCAGGGCGGCGTTCTGGGCGATCTCCTGGGCGGCGGCGCCGAGCTGGTTGATCGCCGCCGCCACGCTGCTGGTGCGGCTGGATTGCTGGTCGGCATTGTGGATCGAGGCGTTGGAGGCGCTGACCACCTGGCCCGCCACGCTGTTGACCTGGCCGGTGGCCGAGGCCACTTCGCGGATCGATTCGTGAATGCGCTCGACGAAACGGTTGAACGACTGCGCCAGGCTGCCGAATTCGTCCTGGGCGTGGATCTTCAGGCGCCGGGTCAGGTCGCCTTCGCCTTCGGCGATGTCATGCATGGCGCGGCCCATCACGTGCAGCGGCTCCATCAGTACACGGATCAGCAGGCCGAGCAGGGCGATGATCACGATCACCGCGATCAAGGTCGCCACTACCGCCGAAGTACGCAATTCTCCGAGCATGGCGAAGGCCGCGTCCTGGTCGAGTACCAGCGCCACGTACCAGTCCGCCGACGGCACGCCGTCGACATGGGTGAAGCTGATGAACTGCTTGCGGCCATCGACCTCGACTTCTTTCAGGCCACTGCCGATGCGCGGAGTATTGGCCGGGTAGACGTCGCCGAGCGTCTTGAGTGCCAGTTCGCCCTTGGGGTGGATGAGGATCTTGCCCTCGCCGTTGACGATGAAGGCGTGGCCACGGCCGTCGAAGTCGAGGGTGTTGATCAGGTTGCTGATGGTCTGCAGGTCGGTGTCGACGCCGCTCACACCGATCAGGCGGCTGGCCTGCTGCACCGGGGTGGCCAGGGTGATTACCAGCTTGCCGGCCGAGGCCGAGATATACGGCTCGGTGACGATGGTCTGGCCGGCGGCAGTGGCCGCCTTGTACCAGCCGCGCACGCGCGGGTCGTAATCGGCGGCGCGGCTGCCTACCGGCACCGACTGCATGCTGCCGTCCTGGCCGCCGAAGTAGCTGAGCATGAAGTTGCTGGCGTACACCGGCAACGCCAGGCTGCGGTCCAGGCTGGCTTTGCCCGGGCCATCGACGGCGACTTGCTGGGCCAGGGTGTTGAGCAACTGGATACGGCTGTCGAGCCAATTGCGGATGTTACCGGCGGTGAGATTGCCCAGGTCCTGCAGAGTGGCCTCCGTGTCACTGCGCAGGGACTGGCGTTGTCGGTAATCGTTGAACAGCACGAAACAGGTGAAGGCAACGGCCACCACCAGGGCGGCAGCCAGCAGGATCTTGTGGCTGAACTTGAGGTTCTTGGTCATTTTTAGAAAGTCTGCGCACGGGCACGGAGGAGGGCAGGTGCGACGAAAAGCCACACCGTCGGAAGCTGTGTCGTCAGCGCCGGAAAAAACATTAATCGTTTGCGCAGATACCGACTGGCGGTGCCGGAGGAAAACCTCGGACGGCAGGGAACCGCGGGCCCTTTTTCCCTTCTAAGCTCCCAGCAGGCCTCTCAGAACCTGTGTATCCACCTCCAGGAGTGTCACTTTCATGTCGTTGCGTTCCCTCGCCCTGTTGTCCTTGTGCGTCGTCCTGACCGCCTGCAGCAAGATCAACCAGGAAAACTATTCCAAACTCAAGGCCGGCATGAACAAGGCCGAGGTCGAGCAGATGCTCGGCACGCCTACCGAGTGCTCCGGCGCGCTGGGCATGAGCAGCTGCACCTGGGGTGACGAGAAGAGCTTCATCAGCGTGCAGTACGCGGCGGACAAAGTGCTGATGTATTCCGGGCAGGGTCTCAAATGAGGCGTCTGCACCTGCTGTTGAGTGTGTGCCTGGTGATGCTGCTGGGTGGCTGCGCCACATCCGCCACCGACCCGCTGGCACCGAAGACCGCAGGTGCGGTGGACCTCAAGCGTTATCAGGGTAAATGGTTCGAACTGGCGCGCTTGCCGATGAAGTACCAGGACGGCTGCGCCCAGTCCGAGGCCCATTACAACCTCAAGCCCGACGGCACGGTGGGCGTGCTCAACCGCTGCCGCACCCTGGGTGACGAGTGGCTGCGCGCCGAAGGCCATGCCAACGTGCAACAGCCCGGGCATACCGACAAGCTGTGGGTGGAGTTCGACAACTGGTTCACGCGCTTGGTACCGGGTGTGGCCAAGGGTGACTACTGGATTCTGTTCGTCGACGAGCGTTACCGCACCGCCATCGTCGGCAGCCCGGACCGCAAGTACCTGTGGATCTTGTCGCGCACGCCGTCGTTGCCGGCGTGGGAGCGCGAGAACCTGTTGGCCAAGGCGCGCCAGCAGGGGTACGACACCCGCCGGTTGATCTGGCGCACGCCAGACAAGGAAATCGTCGCCCGGCATTGAGGTCGCGTTGCATGCTTCGCGGGTGAACCCGCTCCCACAGGCTCGTGCGAATCCTGTGGGAGCGGGTTCACCCGCGAATGGCCCTTCAATTAGCCCAGCAACTGGCGCAGCACCTCGACAAACGCCAGCGCACTCTCTGCTTCCTGCCCATGCCGCCCCTGGCGCACCACCCACTGCCCGTTGACCATCACATCGCGCACCTGGCGATCGCCGCCTGCAAACAGCCAGCGGTTGAGGATGGCGTCGCCGTCCGCCACGGCCAGGTACGGGTCCTGCCCGTCCAGCACCAGCCAGTCCGCACGCTTGCCCACGACCAGTTCACCGATCGGCTGGCCCAGCGCCTGGGCGCCGCCCACCAGCGCAGCGTCGTACAAGGTACGCCCGACCATCGGCTGATCGTTGCGGTACAGGCGGTTGCGGCGCTGGTCGCGCAGGCGCTGGCCGTATTCCAGCCAGCGCAGCTCCTCGACCACGCTCAACGACACGTGGCTGTCCGAGCCGATCCCCATGCGCCCGCCCTGGGCCAGGTAGTCCACTGCCGGGAAAATACCATCGCCCAAATTCGCCTCGGTGGTCAGGCACAGGCCGGCGATCGCGCCGCTGCGGGCCATGGCGCTGACTTCGTCGGGCTCGGCGTGGGTGGCATGCACCAGGCACCAGCGCGAATCGACCTCGGTGTGCTCATAGAGCCACTGCAGGGGGCGCAGGCCGCTCCAGGCCAGGCAGTCGTCGACTTCCTTCTGTTGCTCGGCAATATGGATGTGGATCGGGCACTGTTTGTCGCTGGCGCCGAGCACCTCGGCGATCTGCCCGGGCGTCACCGCGCGCAGGGAGTGGAAGCACAGCCCCAGCTGTTGCGCCGGTTGCGCGGCCAGCACCGGGGCGAGCTGCTGCTGCAGCGCCAGGTATTGCTCGGTAGAGTTGATGAAGCGCCGTTGCCCGTCGTTGGGCGCTTGCCCGCCGAAGCCCGAGTGGCTGTAAAGCACCGGCAGCAGGGTCAGGCCGATGCCGCTGGCGGCGGCTGCAGCGCTGATGCGCCGGGACAGCTCGGCCGGGTCGGCGTAGCGCTGGCCGTCCTGGTCATGGTGCACATAGTGGAATTCGGCCACCGAGGTGTAGCCGGCCTTGAGCATCTCGATGTACAGCTGGCGGGCGATGACCTGCAACTGCTCCGGGGTGATGCGCCCGACCAGGCGGTACATCAGGTCGCGCCAGGTCCAGAAGCTGTCGTTGGGGTTGCCAGCCACTTCCGCCAGCCCCGCCATGGCCCGCTGGAACGCGTGCGAGTGCAGGTTGGGCATGCCCGGTAACAGCGGGCCGGCCAGGCGCTCGGCGCCCTCGGCGCTGGCGTTGGCCTCGACCGCCGTCAGCCGGCCATCGGCGGCGACCTCCAGGCGGACATTACGGGCCCAGCCCGTGGGTAGCAGGGCGCGTTCGGCGAAATAGGCGGACATCGGTGAAATCCTGTTATTGTTTAACTTGTATATACATATACAGCCGTTTGCCTGCCGGGTAAACTCCGGCAAGCTACCGTTCACTCCAACCGTACAAGGATTCCACGCCGTGCCGACACCTCCTGTCTCCGCGCTGGTTGCCCAGATGGGCGAAGGGCCGGCGCCGCTGTATGCCCGGGTCAAGCAGATGATCGCCCAGCAGATCGAAAACGGCAGCTGGCCGCCGCATCACCGGGTGCCGTCGGAGAGCGAGCTGGTCAGCGAGCTGGGTTTCAGCCGCATGACCATCAACCGTGCCCTGCGTGAGCTCACCGCCGAAGGGCTGCTGGTGCGCATGCAGGGCGTCGGCACCTTCGTCGCCGAGCCGAAGAGCCGCTCGGCGTTGTTCGAGGTCAACAACATCGCCGACGAGATCGCCGGTCGCGGCCACCAGCACAGCTGCCAGGTGATCACCCTGGCCGAAGAGGCCGCCGGCTCCGAGCGTGCCCTGGCCTTGGACATGCGTGAAGGCCAGCGGGTATTCCACTCGCTGATCGTGCACTACGAGAACGGCGTGCCGGTGCAGATCGAGGACCGCTACGTCAACGCCGCCATCGCCCCGGACTACCTCAAGCAGGACTTCACCCGGCAGACGCCCTACGCCTACCTGTCGCAGGTGGCACCGCTCACCGAAGGCGAGCACGTGGTCGAGGCCATCCTGGCCGAGCCCGATGAGTGCCAGTTGCTGCAGATCGAGCGCGGCGAGCCCTGCCTGTTGATCCGCCGCCGCACCTGGTCGGGTCGCCAGCCGGTCACCGCCGCTCGCCTGATCCACCCCGGTTCCCGTCATCGCCTGGAAGGACGATTCAGTAAATGAGTGCGTTGCAGTTGTTGCGTGCGCAGGATTACCCGCGCATGCCCTGGAAGAACGGTGGCGGTTTCACCGAAGAGATCACCCGCGACGCCGGCGACGGCCTGGACGGCTTCGGCTGGCGCCTGTCGATCGCCGACATCGAAGCGTCCGGCGGATTTTCCACCTTCACCGGTTACCAGCGCATCATCACCGTGTTGCAGGGCGATGGCATGCGCCTGCTGGTCGATGGCCAGGCCAGCCGACCGCTGCTGCCATTCGATGCCTTCGCCTTCAGCGGCGAGAGCCAGGTCAGCTGCGAGCTGTTGGGTGGGGCGATCCGGGATTTCAACCTGATCTATTCGCCGCAGCGCTATCACGCACGGTTGCAGTGGTTCGACGGCACCAGCCGGCTGTTCAGCTCGGCCTCGACGGTGTTGTTGTTTGCCGCGAGCAATCACGTGGAAGTCGGGCTGACGGGGCACGAGACCCAGCAGTTGGGCCGGTATGACTGTTTGCGCCTGGAGGGCAACCAAGGGTTGCTGGCGCTGGATGTGCAGGGGCGGTTCTGCCTGATCGAGCTGATGCCGCGTTAAACCAGCTGTTGCACTATCGCGGGGCAAGCCCGCTCCCACGCCTGACTTTGGTTGGCGTGTGAGCGGGCTTGCCCCGCGATGCATTTCGGAGGAACGGTCCGGATTTTTTGGTTGTCCATGCTTGTACATACAAGTAAAGATGTGTTTGTATAGCACCACGACACACACACATGCCGTCGCATGACCGCAGAGGACATCCCCGTGACTGACAACAACAAATACCGTGACGTTGAAATCCGTGCCCCGCGTGGCAACAAGCTGACCGCCAAGAGCTGGCTGACCGAAGCGCCGCTGCGCATGCTGATGAACAACCTCGACCCGCAGGTTGCCGAAAACCCGAAAGAACTGGTGGTGTACGGCGGCATCGGCCGTGCCGCGCGCAACTGGGAGTGCTACGACAAGATCGTCGAGACCCTGACCCGCCTGGAAGATGACGAAACCCTGCTGGTGCAGTCGGGCAAGCCGGTCGGCGTGTTCAAGACCCACAGCAACGCCCCACGCGTGCTGATCGCCAACTCCAACCTGGTGCCGCACTGGGCCAACTGGGAACACTTCAACGAACTGGATGCCAAGGGCCTGGCCATGTACGGCCAGATGACCGCCGGCAGCTGGATCTACATCGGCAGCCAGGGCATCGTCCAGGGCACCTACGAAACCTTCGTCGAAGCCGGCCGCCAGCACTACAACGGCAGCCTGAAAGGCAAGTGGGTACTGACCGCAGGCCTGGGCGGCATGGGCGGTGCCCAGCCACTGGCCGCCACCCTGGCCGGTGCCTGCTCGCTGAACATCGAATGCCAGCAGAGCCGCATCGATTTCCGCCTGGAAACCCGCTACGTCGATGAGCAGGCCACCGACCTCGACGACGCCCTGGCCCGCATCGCCAAGTACACCGCCGAAGGCAAGGCCATCTCCATCGCCCTGCACGGCAACGCTGCCGAAATCCTGCCGGAGCTGGTCAAGCGTGGCGTGCGCCCGGACATGGTCACCGACCAGACCAGCGCCCACGACCCGCTCAACGGCTACCTGCCGGCTGGCTGGACCTGGGAACAGTACCGCGACCGCGCGGTGACCGACCCGGCTGGCGTGGTCAAGGCCGCCAAGCAGTCCATGGCCGTGCACGTGCAAGCCATGCTCGACTTCCAGAAGCAGGGCATTCCGACCTTCGACTACGGCAACAACATCCGCCAGATGGCCAAGGAAGAAGGCGTGGCCAACGCCTTCGACTTCCCAGGCTTCGTCCCGGCCTACATCCGCCCGCTGTTCTGCCGCGGTGTCGGCCCGTTCCGCTGGGCTGCGCTGTCCGGTGACGCCGAGGACATCTACAAGACCGACGCCAAGGTCAAGGAACTGATCCCGGACGACGCCCACCTGCACCGCTGGCTGGACATGGCCCGCGAGCGCATCAGCTTCCAGGGCCTGCCGGCGCGTATCTGCTGGGTTGGCCTGGGCCTGCGTGCCAAGCTGGGCCTGGCCTTCAACGAAATGGTCCGCAGCGGCGAGCTGTCGGCGCCGGTCGTCATCGGCCGCGACCACCTGGACTCGGGCTCGGTATCCAGCCCCAACCGTGAAACCGAAGCCATGCGCGACGGCTCCGACGCGGTTTCCGACTGGCCACTGCTCAACGCCCTGCTCAACACCGCGGGCGGAGCCACCTGGGTTTCGCTGCACCACGGCGGCGGCGTGGGCATGGGCTTCTCCCAGCACTCGGGCATGGTCATCGTGTGTGACGGTACCGACGAGGCGGCCGAGCGCATTGCCCGCGTCCTGACCAACGACCCGGGCACCGGCGTGATGCGCCACGCCGATGCCGGTTACCAGATCGCCATCGACTGCGCCAAGGAGCAGGGCCTCGACCTGCCAATGATCACCGGCTGATTGCCGCGCTTTGGATCGCACCCCACAAGGGTGATACTGAACAACAAGAAGTGGCCCGCGGGCACCCTGAACACAGGACCCGCGGCCACAAGCGATTGGAGTAGCGAAGTGACCGAACTGACCCTCAAGCCTGGCACCCTGACCCTGGCCCAACTGCGCGCCATCCATGCCGCGCCCGTGCGCCTGCAACTGGATGCCAGCGCCGCCCCGGCCATCGACGCCAGCGTCGCCTGCGTCGAGCAGATCATTGCCGAAGACCGCACTGCCTACGGCATCAACACCGGTTTCGGCCTGCTGGCCTCGACCCGCATCGCCAGCCATGACCTGGAAAACCTGCAGCGCTCGCTGGTGCTGTCCCACGCCGCCGGTATCGGCGCGCCGCTGGACGACGACCTGGTGCGCCTGATCATGGTGCTGAAGATCAACAGCCTCAGCCGTGGTTTCTCCGGCATCCGCCGCAAAGTCATCGACGCCCTGATCGGCCTGGTCAACGCCGAAGTCTACCCGCACATCCCGCTCAAAGGTTCGGTCGGCGCCTCCGGCGACCTGGCCCCGCTGGCACACATGTCGCTGGTGCTGCTGGGCGAAGGCAAGGCCCGCTACAAAGGCCAGTGGCTGCCTGCTACCGAAGCCCTGGCCGTTGCCGGCCTGGAGCCGCTGACCCTGGCCGCGAAAGAGGGCCTGGCCCTGCTCAACGGCACCCAGGCCTCCACCGCCTATGCCCTGCGCGGCCTGTTCCAGGCCGAAGACCTGTACGCCGCCGCCATCGCCTGCGGTGGCCTGAGCGTTGAAGCCGCACTGGGCTCGCGTTCGCCGTTCGACGCCCGTATCCATGAAGTGCGTGGCCAGCGTGGCCAGATCGACACCGCTGCCTGCTTCCGCGACCTGCTGGGCGATTCCAGCGAAGTGTCGCTGTCGCACAAGAACTGCGACAAGGTCCAGGACCCGTACTCCCTGCGCTGCCAGCCACAGGTCATGGGCGCCTGCCTGACCCAGATCCGCCAGGCCGCCGAAGTGCTGGGCATCGAAGCCAACGCCGTGTCGGACAACCCGCTGGTGTTCGCCGCCGAAGGCGATGTGATTTCCGGTGGCAACTTCCACGCCGAGCCCGTGGCCATGGCCGCCGACAACATTGCCCTGGCCATCGCCGAGATCGGCTCGCTGAGCGAGCGCCGCATCTCGCTGATGATGGACAAGCACATGTCCCAGCTGCCGCCGTTCCTGGTGGAGAACGGTGGGGTCAACTCCGGCTTCATGATCGCCCAGGTCACCGCTGCCGCGCTGGCCAGCGAGAACAAGGCGCTGTCGCACCCGCACAGCGTCGACAGCCTGCCAACCTCGGCCAACCAGGAAGACCACGTGTCGATGGCCCCGGCTGCCGGCAAGCGCCTGTGGGAAATGGCCGAGAACACCCGTGGCGTGCTGGCCATCGAGTGGCTGGGCGCCTGCCAGGGCCTGGACCTGCGCAAAGGGCTGAAGACCTCCGCCAAGCTGGAACAGGCGCGTCATGCCCTGCGCCGTGAAGTGCCGCACTATGACCGCGACCGCTTCTTCTCGCCGGATATCGAGGCCGCCGCCGCACTGCTGGCCCAAGGCACCTTGACCGGCCTGCTGCCGGCTGGCGTCCTGCCAAGCCTGTGATATCGCGATCGCGGGGCAAGCCCGCTCCCACGCTGGTAACACGTGGGAGCGGGCTTGCCCCGCGATTGGCTGCCTGGCAGCCCCCTCATTCTCACGACCAGAACAACAATAAGGACGTGACATGCAACAAGCTCAAGGCCTCACCCGCGGGCTATCTGCCCGGCATATCCGTTTCATGGCGCTCGGTTCGGCAATCGGTACCGGGCTTTTCTACGGTTCCGCCTCGGCCATCCAGATGGCCGGCCCGGCCGTGCTGCTGGCCTACCTGATCGGTGGCGCCGCGGTCTTCATGGTCATGCGCGCCCTCGGCGAAATGGCCGTGCACAACCCGGTGGCCGGTTCCTTCGGCCACTACGCCAGTACCTACCTCGGCCCCATGGCCGGCTTCATCCTCGGTTGGACCTACGCCTTCGAGATGGTCATCGTCGCCATCGCCGACGTGACCGCCTTCGGTATCTACATGGGCTTCTGGTTCCCCGAAGTCGCCCGCTGGATCTGGGTGCTGGGCATCGTGTTCCTGATCGGCGGCCTGAACCTGTGCAACGTCAAGGTGTTCGGCGAGATGGAGTTCTGGCTGTCGCTGCTCAAGGTCGGTGCCATCGTCGCGATGATCCTCGCAGGCCTGGGGATCATGGCCTTCGGTTTCAGCCAGGTGGGCAGCGGCCACGCCGTCGGCGTGAGCAACCTGTTCGAGCATGGCGGCTTCATGCCCAATGGCGTCAGCGGCCTGATCGCCTCGTTCGCCGTAGTGATGTTCGCCTTCGGCGGCATCGAGATCATCGGCGTGACCGCCGGTGAAGCGAAAGACCCGCAACGCGTGATCCCGAAGGCGATCAACGCCGTGCCGCTGCGCATCCTGCTGTTCTACGTGCTGACCCTGTTCGTGCTGATGTGCCTGTACCCCTGGCCGCAGATCGGCAGCCAAGGCAGCCCGTTCGTGCAGATCTTCAGCAACCTGGGGATTGGCTCGGCGGCGGCGGTGCTCAACGTCGTGGTGATTTCGGCAGCCATTTCAGCGATCAACAGCGACATCTTCGGCGCTGGCCGCATGATGTACGGCCTGTCCCAGCACGGCCAGGCGCCGCGTGGCTTCGGCAAGCTGTCCAAGCACGGCGTGCCGTGGATGACCGTGGTGGTCATGGGCGCGGCGCTGCTGATCGGCGTGCTGCTCAACTACCTGATCCCGGAAAACGTGTTCCTGCTGATCGCTTCCATCGCCACCTTCGCCACCGTGTGGGTCTGGCTGATGATCCTGGTCACCCAGGTGGCGATGCGTCGCAGCATGAGCCGTGAGCAGGTGGCGCAACTGAAGTTCCCGGTACCGTTCTGGCCCTATGGCCCGGCCCTGGCCATCGCCTTCATGGTGTTCATCTTCGGTGTGCTCGGTTACTTCCCGGATACCCAGGCGGCATTGATCGTCGGCGTGATCTGGGTGGTGTTCCTGGTCGCCTCCTACCTGCTGTGGTGCAAGCCGCGCGCAGGGCAGGGCGGGTCGGCCCAGGCAGCGGCCGAGCTGCACCGCTAGTTCAGGAGATAGCAAATGAGAACCCTCTGGCAGCACTGCCATGCAGCAACCATGGCCGAGGGCCGTTACTCGATCATCGAGGACGCGGCCATCGTCACCCACGACGGCTTGATCGAATGGATCGGCCCACGGGGTGAACTGCCGCCGGTTGCGGCCGAGCGTACGATGGACCTGGGCAATGCCTGGGTCACCCCCGGCTTGATCGACTGCCACAGCCACGCGGTATTCGGTGGCAACCGCAGCGGTGAGTTCGAGCAGCGCCTGCAAGGCGTCAGCTACGCCGAGATCGCCGCCCAGGGCGGCGGCATCGCCAGCACCGTGCGGGCTACCCGCGCGGCCAGCGAGGATGAACTGTTCGCCAGTGCCCGGCAGCGGGTGCTGGCGCTGATGCGCGATGGCGTCACCACGCTCGAGATCAAGTCTGGTTACGGCCTGGATCTGGCCAACGAGCGCAAGATGCTGCGCGTGGCCCGGCGCCTGGGCGAGGCGCTGCCACTGACCGTGCGCAGCACTTGCCTGGCGGCCCATGCGCTGCCGCCGGAGTATGCGGGCAGGGCGGACGACTACATCGCCCATATCTGCGACGAGATGCTCCCGGCGCTGGCGGCCGAGGGCCTGGTGGATGCGGTGGATGCGTTCTGCGAACACCTGGCGTTCTCCCCGGCCCAGGTCGAACGCGTGTTCATCAAGGCGCGAGCGCTGGGGTTGCCGGTCAAGCTGCATGCCGAGCAGCTGTCGTCGCTGCATGGCTCGAGCCTGGCGGCGCGTTACCAGGCACTGTCGGCCGACCACCTGGAGTTCATGACCGAGGAAGACGCCATCGCCATGGCCGAGGCCGGCACCGTCGCCGTGCTGCTGCCGGGGGCTTTCTACTTCCTGCGTGAAACCCAGCTGCCGCCCATGGATGCCCTGCGCCGCCATGGGGTGAAGATCGCCCTGGCCAGCGACCTCAACCCAGGCACATCGCCGGGGCTGTCACTGCGCCTGATGCTGAACATGGGTTGCACCTGTTTCCGCATGACCCCGGAAGAGGCGCTGGCTGGCGTTACCGTGCATGCCGCCACCGCACTGGGCCTGAGCGACAGCCATGGCACGCTGGAAGCCGGCAAGGTGGCCGACTTCGTCGCCTGGCAGATCGAACGCCCCGCCGACCTCAGCTACTGGCTCGGCGGCGACCTGCCCAAGCGCGTGGTGCGCCTGGGCCACGAGATAACCCACTGAGCGAGGCGACATGGACAAGGTATTGAGTTTCCACCAGGGCCGCCTGCCGTTGTTGATCAGCATGCCCCATGCCGGGCTTGGTCTGACCGACGCCGTGCGGGATGGCCTGGTCGACGCGGCGCGCAGCCTGCCCGACACCGATTGGCATATTCCGCAGTTGTACGACTTTGCCCGCGAGTTGGGGGCGAGCGTGGTGGCGGCGGAGTATTCGCGGTTCGTCATCGACCTGAACCGGCCGGATGACGACGAGCCGCTGTACGCCGGGGCTACCACCGGGTTGTATCCGGCGACGCTGTTCGAGGGGGAGCCGTTGTTCAAGGAGGGCCAGGCGCCCAGTGCTGAGCAGCGGGCGGTGTACCTGGAGCAGATCTGGCGGCCGTACCACGACACGATTCGTCGCGAGCTGGCGCGGATGCGTGAGGAATTCGGTTATGCGTTGCTATGGGATGCGCACTCGATTCGGTCGGTGATTCCGCACCTGTTTGACGGCAAGTTGCCGGACTTCAACCTGGGGACCTTCAATGGTGCCAGTTGCGATCCGGTATTGGCTGAGCGGCTGCAGGGTGTTTGCGCCGAGTTCCCGGCCTACAGCCATGTGCTCAACGGCCGCTTCAAGGGCGGGCACATCACTCGCCACTATGGTGATCCGGCCAATCACATCCATGCGGTGCAACTGGAGCTGGGGCAGTGCACCTACATGAATGAGGTGGAGCCGTTCGGTTATCGCGAAGATTTGGCGCAGCCGACGCAGGTGGTGCTCAAGCGCCTGCTGGAGACTGTGCTGGCGTGGGGTGAGGAGCGGTACCGGGGTGGTTCGCGAGGGTAGGGCGTTCGACCGCGTCAGGGCTAACAGGTGTTCGCCATGACCCTTGCAGCGCCTATGAGATCGAGCGCCGCCCGCGCGGCGCTTCGCGGGTAAACCCGCTCCCACAGTTTGTTTCGGGCCAATTATTCCTGTGAAAGTACCGGCGCCTGCCTTGGTGCATGTCTTGAGCCATGCGGGGCGGCGGCAACGCCCGCACTGAAACTGAGTCGTACCAACAAGGCGGACCAGGTGATGGCACTGGAAAGACTGGCCCGAAACAAACTGTGGGAGCGGGTTTACCCGCGAAGCGCCGCGCGGGCGGCGCTCGATCTCGAGGGCGCTGAAGATCCCTTGTCGAACACCTAGCAGCCCTGACGCAATATCAAGCCATGCCCACCCAGGCATCCCCCCATCACCAGCACCCCCAAAACCCCGACGTTTCACACGGACACATGCTCTGCGCGCAATTCAGGTTTATGATGCCCAACGGCAGAATAATTCCTCACACGGAGTGCGCAATGCAGACCCTCTACCCGCAGATCAAACCCTACGCCCGGCACGATCTGGCCGTGGAAGCGCCGCATGTGCTGTATGTCGATGAAAGCGGCTCGCCGGAAGGTCTGCCGGTGGTGTTCATCCACGGCGGCCCGGGCGCCGGTTGCGATGCCCAGAGCCGCTGCTACTTCGACCCCAACCTGTACCGCATCATCACCTTCGACCAGCGCGGCTGTGGCCGCTCCACGCCCCACGCGAGCCTGGAGAACAACACCACCTGGCACCTGGTCGAAGACCTCGAGCGTATCCGCGAGCATTTGGGCATCGACAAATGGGTGCTGTTCGGCGGCTCCTGGGGCTCGACCCTGGCCCTGGCCTACGCCCAGACCCACCCCGAGCGCGTACACGGCCTGATCCTGCGTGGCATCTTCCTGTGCCGCCCGCAGGAAATCAGCTGGTTCTACCAGGAAGGCGCCAGCCGCCTGTTCCCCGACTACTGGCAGGACTACATCGCGCCGATCCCGCCGGAAGAACGCGGCGATCTGGTAAAGGCTTTCCACAAGCGCCTCACCGGCAACGACCAGATCGCCCAGATGCACGCCGCCAAGGCCTGGTCGACCTGGGAGGGCCGCACCGCGACGCTGCGCCCGAACCCGCTGGTGGTCGACCGCTTCTCCGAGCCGCAGCGCGCGCTGTCGATCGCCCGTATCGAATGCCACTATTTCACCAACAACGCCTTCCTCGAAGAAAATCAGCTGATCCGCGACATCCCGAAGATCGCCCACCTGCCGGCAGTGATCGTGCATGGCCGCTACGACGTGATCTGCCCGCTGGACAACGCCTGGGAGCTGCACCAGGCCTGGCCCAACAGCGAGCTCAAGGTGATTCGCGATGCCGGCCACGCCGCCTCCGAGCCCGGCATCACCGATGCCCTGGTGCGCGCCGCCGACCAGATGGCCCGTCGCCTGCTCGATCTGCCCCTGGAAGAAGCATGAAAGCGTTGATCCAGCGTGTGCGTGGCGCGCGGGTCGAAGTGGCCGGCGAGATCGTCGGCGCCATCGACCAGGGCCTGCTGGCGCTGGTCGCGGTCGAGCCTGAAGATTCGCCCGAGCTGGCCGACAAGCTGTTGCACAAGCTGCTTAACTACCGGGTATTCAGTGACGAGCAGGGCAAGATGAACCGCTCGCTCAAGGATGTCGGCGGCGGCTTGCTGCTGGTGTCGCAGTTCACCCTGGCGGCCGATACCCGCAATGGCATGCGCCCGAGCTTTTCGACCGCCGCGCCACCTGCGCTCGGCGCCGAGCTTTTCGACTATCTTTTGCAGCAGGCACAGCGCCAGCACCCCGTGGTGGCCAGCGGTCGCTTCGGTGCAGACATGCAGGTGCATCTGGTCAATGATGGCCCGGTAACATTTATGTTACAAATATGAGGTCAAAAAACCCCTTGTTTGTAGGAAAACAAGGGGTTTTGTACGATAAATAGTTTCTCCAGCCTGATGCGTTGTAACGCGACCTGCTGGATAATCGCGCGCTGCTTGAACCTGCGTTCGCAGGTTCGTTTCACTTTGACCCGAGTATTGTCTGGATCCGTTTGGGGAATCATTACGCCCTCACGGGGTCCGAACAGTGCTCGCCAACCCGGCATTGGTCGCTGGCCGTTGGTTTCATGATCTGTTTTCGGCGAGGATTGCTCGTGATTGTAAGCCCCAGTTTTGCACCAAGAATCCCCAGCACTCGGCTACGCAAGGCGATGCTCGCCGGCGTTGCGCTGGTCGGCCTGATGAGCGCGGGCCAGTTGTGGGCATTCAATCTGGATGATGTTGCAGCCAAGGCAAAGGATCTGGCCGGCCAGAAGTACGAGGCACCGAAGAGCAACCTGCCGCCGGTGTTCCGCGACATGAAGTACGCCGACTACCAGAAGATCCGCTTCCTGCAGGAAAAAGCCGAGTGGGCCAAGGACAAGACGCCGTTCAAGCTCTCGTTCTACCACCAGGGCATGCACTTCGACACGCCGGTCAAGATCAACCAGATCAGCGCCAAGAAGGTCGAAGAGATCAAGTACGACCCGAGCCGCTTCGAGTTCGGCGACGTGCCGCATGACCCCGAGGCCACCAAGAACCTCGGCTATGCCGGCTTCCGGGTGCTCTACCCGATCAACAAGGCCGACAAGCAGGACGAGATCATGACCCTGCTGGGCGCCAGCTATTTCCGCGTGGTCGGCAAGGGCCACCGCTACGGACTGTCGGCCCGTGGCCTGGCCATCGACACCGCACTGCCGTCGGGCGAAGAATTCCCGCGCTTCACCGAGTTCTGGATCGAGAAGCCGAAGCCGACCGACAAGCACCTGGTGATCTACGCGCTGCTCGACTCGCCGCGCTCCACCGGTGCCTACAAGCTCACCCTGCGTCCGGGTGACGACACCGTGGTCGACGTCAAATCGCGCGTCTACCTGCGTGACCACGTCAGCCGCCTGGGCGTTGCCCCGCTGACCAGCATGTACCTGTTCGGCCCCAACCAGCCGTCGAAGATCATGAACTACCGTCCGGCCCTGCACGACTCCGAAGGCCTGGCTATCCATGCCGGCAACGGCGAGTGGCTGTGGCGCCCGCTGAACAACCCGAAACACCTGGCCGTGAGCAACTTCAGTGTCGAGAACCCGCGTGGTTTCGGCCTGCTGCAGCGTCAGCGCGACTTCAGCGACTACGAAGACCTCGACGACGAATACGAGAAGCGTCCGAGCGCCTGGATCGAGCCTAAAGGCGACTGGGGCAAAGGCACCGTCGACCTGGTCGAGATCCCGACCGCCGACGAAACCAACGACAACATCGTTGCGTTCTGGAGCCCGGAAACCCTGCCTGAGCCAGGCAAACCGTTCGAATACGACTACCGCCTGCGCTGGACTATCAAGGAAGACCAGCTGCACTCCCAGGAACTGGGCTGGGTCAAGCAGACCCTGCGCTCCGCCGGTGACGTCAAGCAGTCCAACCTGATCCGTCAGACCGACGGCAGCGTCGCCCTGCTGGTCGATTTCGTCGGGCCGAACCTGGCGGCACTGCCGGCAGACACCGCCCTGCGCAGCCAGGTCAGCGTCGGCGACAACGCCGAAGTGGTCGAGAACAACCTGCGTTACAACCCCGAGACCAAAGGCTGGCGTCTCACCCTGCGCCTGAAGGTGCAGGATCCGAAGAAGTCCACCGAGATGCGCGCTGCACTGCTGCGTGACGTTCCGGTCGAGCAACCGAAGCCCGCCAAGGAAACCAAACAGGACAAGGCTGCGGCCAAGCACGCCCAGGCCAAGGCCGAGAAAGCCAAGGCCGAGCAACCCGCCGCCGACGCGGCATCCACCACCGGTACCCCGGCCACCACCGAAAAAGTGCTGACCGAGACCTGGAGCTATCAGTTGCCTGCCGATGAGTAACTCAAGCGCAAGGCCGGAATCGCTTGGCGAATACCTGGCCCACCTCCCTCTGAGCGACGAGCAGCGCGCGGAACTCGCCAGCTGCACCTCGTTCAACGAGCTGCACCAACGTCTGGCGGCCAACCCGGCTGCCGGCACCGCCGAGGCCGTGCAGGCCTCGGTGGGTTCACGCCTTACCGTAGGCAGCGCCGCCGAGCTGGAAGAGGCCGAGATGCTCGGCGTCGACGGCAGCGGGCGGCTGTGCCTGAAGATCGCCCCGCCGATCAAGCGCACCAAGGTCGTGCCCGAGCCGTGGCGCACCAATGTGCTGATCCGCATGTGGCGGCGCATGACCGGCCGCACCAACGCCCCGCAGCCGCCCAAGCGCGAGCTGCCGCCGGCGCGCTGGCGCACGGTCGGCTCGATCCGCCGCTACATCCTGCTGACCCTGATGATCGGCCAGACCATCGTCGCCGGCTGGTACATGAAGGGCATCCTGCCGTACCAGGGCTGGTCGTTCGTCGACCTCGAGGAAGTGCTGCACCAGCCGCTGTGGGACACCGTGGTGCAGGTGTGGCCCTATGCGTTGCAGACTTCCATCCTGATCCTCTTCGGCATCCTGTTCTGCTGGGTGTCGGCGGGCTTCTGGACCGCGCTGATGGGCTTCCTCGAGCTGCTCACCGGGCGTGACAAGTACCGTATTTCCGGCAGCAGTGCCGGCAACGAGCCGATCCCCGCCGAGGCGCGTACCGCGCTGGTGATGCCGATCTGCAACGAAGACGTGCCACGGGTGTTCGCCGGCCTGCGCGCCACCTTCGAGTCGGTGGCTGCCAGCGGCAACCTCGACCGTTTCGACTTCTTCGTGCTCAGCGACACCAACGACACCGACATCGCCGTGGCCGAACAGCAGGCCTGGCTGGACGTGTGCCGTGAGGCCAAGGGCTTCGGCCGCATCTTCTACCGCCGCCGCCGTCGCCGCGTGAAGCGCAAGAGCGGCAACCTCGACGACTTCTGCCGTCGCTGGGGTGGCGAGTACAAGTACATGGTCGTGCTCGACGCCGACAGCGTCATGAGCGGCGAGTGCCTGAGCAGCCTGGTGCGCCTGATGGAGGCCAACCCGGACGCCGGCATCATCCAGACCGGGCCGAAAGCCTCGGGCATGGACACCCTGTATGCGCGCATGCAGCAGTTCGCCACCCGCGTGTATGGCCCGCTGTTCACCGCCGGCCTGCACTTCTGGCAGCTGGGCGAGTCGCACTATTGGGGCCACAACGCGATCATCCGCATGAAGCCGTTCATCGAGCACTGCGCCCTGGCGCCGTTGCCCGGCAAGGGCGCCTTCGCAGGGGCCATCCTCTCCCACGACTTCGTCGAAGCCGCGCTGATGCGCCGCGCCGGCTGGGGCGTGTGGATTGCCTACGACCTGCCGGGCAGTTACGAAGAGCTGCCGCCGAACCTGCTCGACGAGCTCAAGCGTGACCGCCGCTGGTGCCACGGCAACCTGATGAACTTCCGCCTGTTCCTGGTCAAGGGCATGCACCCGGTGCACCGTGCGGTGTTCCTCACCGGGGTGATGTCGTACCTGTCGGCACCGCTGTGGTTCCTGTTCCTTGTGCTGTCGACCGCGCTGCTGGCGACCAACACCCTGATGGAGCCGCAGTACTTCATCGAGCCGTTCCAGCTCTACCCGCTCTGGCCGCAGTGGCACCCGGAGAAAGCCATCGCGCTGTTCTCCACCACCATCGTGCTGCTGTTCCTGCCCAAGCTGCTCAGCGTCATTCTGATCTGGGCCAAGGGCGCCACCGAGTTCGGCGGGCGCATCAAGGTCACCCTGTCGATGCTGATGGAGATGCTGTTCTCCATGCTGCTGGCGCCGGTGCGGATGATCTTCCACACCCGTTTCGTACTGGCCGCGTTCCTCGGCTGGGCCGCGACCTGGAACTCGCCGCAGCGTGACGACGACTCCACGCCGTGGAGCGAAGCGGTGCGTCGCCACGGCCCGCAGACCCTGCTGGGCTTTGCCTGGGCCGCCCTGGTGGCCTGGCTGAACCCGAGCTTCCTGTGGTGGCTGGCGCCTATCGTGGGCTCGCTGTTGCTGTCGATCCCGGTGTCGGTGATCTCCAGCCGCACGCGCCTGGGCCTGGCGGCCAAGGACGAGAAGCTGTTCCTCATCCCCGAGGAATACGCCACGCCACAGGAGCTGCTGGCCACCGACCAGTACACCCACGAAAACCGCTGGCACGCCCTGCACGACGGCTTCGTCCGCGCCGTGGTCGACCCGCGCCAGAACGCCCTGGCCTGCGCCATGGCCACAGCGCGCCATGGTCAGTCCGCGGCGATCGAAACCCTGCGTGACGAGCGCGTGGCCAAGGCGCTGCAAGTGGGCCCCAAAGGCCTGGACGGCAACACCCGCCTGGCCTTGCTGAGCGACCCGGTGGCGCTGTCGCGCCTGCACGGGCAGGTCTGGGCCGAGCACAACGCGGCGTGGATCGATGTGTGGCGTGCGTCGATCGACAACGACCCGCACTCGCCGTTGCTGCCGTTGCATCCGGAGAACCAGGCGCAGCCAGCCCTGGCTTGATTCGCTGCAACACCATCGCGGGGCAAGCCCGCTCCCACGCTAACCTCGTGGGAGCGGGCTTGCCCCGCGATGGCGTCAGACGCCCCAGCGCGGAATGTGGTGGCTGCCCATGGAAATACACACGTTCTTGATCTCGGCAAACACCTCGAAGCTGTACTGTCCCCCTTCGCGGCCAGTCCCGGAACCCTTCACCCCACCAAACGGCTGACGCAGGTCACGCACGTTCTGGCTGTTGATGAACACCATCCCGGCCTCGATGCCCCGGGCCAGACGATGCGCCTTGCCGATGTCCTGGGTCCAGATGTACGAGGCCAGGCCGTATTCGGTGTCGTTGGCCAGCTGCAGCGCCTCGGCCTCGTCCTTGAACGGGATCAGGCACACCACCGGGCCGAAGATCTCTTCCTGGGCAATGCGCATGCGGTTGTTCACATCGGCGAACACCGTGGGCTGGATGAACTGCCCCTTGGCCAGGTGCGACGGCAGGCCCGCCGGGCGCTCCAGGCCACCGGCCACCAGGCGTGCGCCTTCCTCGATGCCGATGCGAATGTAGCCGGTGACCTTGTCGTAGTGCTGCTGGGTAATCATCGAGCCGACTTGGGTTTTCGGGTCGGTCGGGTCGCCGACGATCAGGCGCCGGGCACGGGCGGCGAACTCGCTGACGAAGCGCGGGTACACGCTCTCCTGGATGAAGATGCGACTGCCGGCGGTGCAGCGCTCGCCGTTGAGCGAAAAGATGGTGAACAGCGCGGCATCCAGGGCACGGTCCAGGTCGGCGTCTTCGAAGATCAGCACCGGCGACTTGCCGCCCAGCTCCATCGAGTACTTTTTAAGCCCCGCGGTCTGCATGATCTTCTTGCCGGTGGCGGTGCCGCCGGTGAAGGAGATGGCGCGCACGTCCGGGTGGCGCACCAGGGCATCGCCGGCGGTAGCGCCATAGCCCTGGATCACGTTGAGCACACCGTTGGGGATACCGGCCTCGACCGCCAGGCGGCCCAGCTCGTTGGCGGTCAGCGGCGACAGCTCGCTCATCTTCAACACCGCCGTGTTGCCCAGCGCCAGGCATGGCGCGGTCTTCCAGGTGGCGGTCATGAACGGCACGTTCCACGGCGACACCAGCCCGCACACGCCCACCGGCTGGTACAGGGTGTAGTTGAGCATCTGGTCGTCGACCGGGTAGGTGTGGCCGTCCATGCGCGTGCACACTTCGGCGAAGAAATCGAAGTTGTGCGAGGCGCGGGGGATCAGCACGTTGCGGGTCTGGTGGATTGGCAGACCGGTGTCGAGGGTTTCCAGCTCGGCCAGTTGCGGCACGTTCTGGTCGATCAGCTCGCCGAGGCGGCGCATCAGCCGGGCGCGCTCCTTGGCCGGGGTGTTGGCCCATTTCGGGAAGGCCTCTTTCGCCGCGGCCACGGCCTGGGCGACTTCCTCGGCGCCGCCGCTGGCCACTTCGCCGATGGCTTCACCGGTGGCTGGGTTGTAGTTGATGAAGGTGTCACGGCTCTCGACTTCGCGGCCGTTGATCCAGTGCTTGATCATGCTCATGCCTCTTGGGTTTTACGGGCGAAGAACTCGGCTTCGCTGACGATACGGTTGACCAGGCGGCCGACGCCTTGCACTTCCACCACCACTTCATCGCCTGGCACCACGTCGGCCAGACCTTCCGGCGTGCCGGTGGCGATCATGTCGCCGGGCTGCAGGGTCATGAAGCTGGAGAAGTATTCGATCAGGTAGGGGATGTCGAAGATCATGTCGGCGGTGGTGCCTTGCTGTTTCAGCTCGCCGTTGATCCAGGTGCGCAACGTCAGGTTCGACGGGTCCGGCACATCGGCGGCGTCGACGATCCACGGGCCGACCGGGGTGGTGGCGTCGCGGTTCTTCACCCGCAGGTTGGGCCGGTAGTAGTTCTCCAGGTAGTCGCGGATGGCGTAGTCGTTGCACACCGTGTAGCCGGCCAGGTAGGCGAGGGCGTCCTCGCGCTTGACGTTGCGCGCCGGCTTGCCGATCACCGCCACCAGCTCGCACTCGTAATGCATGTACTTGACGTTGTCCGGGCGCCAGGTGACCTGGTCGTGGCCGGTATAGGTGCCGGGCGACTTGATGAACGCCAGCGGCTCGGTGGGCGGCTTGAAGGCCAGCTCGGCGGCGTGGTCGGCGTAGTTCAGGCCCAGGGCGAACATGCTGCCGGTGGCCGGTGGCAACCAGGTCACCTGGTCTTGATGGACCAGGCGGCCATCGGCCAGGCGCAGGTGGTCATCTTCGACCGTGACGGCGTGAACCTGGCCGTCGAACTGGATACGGGCGTGCTTCATGGGGCGAGTCCTTGTTCGGCGACGATGGAGTTGGTCAGCTGGCCGAGGCCGTCGATCTCGACGGTCACGCGGTCACCGGGCAGCACATCGACGCGGCCTTCCGGGGTGCCGGTAATCAGTACATCGCCAGCATGCAGGGTCATGAACTCGCTGATTTCGGCAATCAACCGGGCCACGCTGCGCACGCAGTTGGCGGTGTTGTTGTACTGGCGCAGTTCACCGTTGACCCACAGGCGGATGCCCAGCGCGTCGGGGTTGCCCACCTGCGCCGCCGGTACCAGCTCCGGCCCCAGCGGGCAGAAGCCGTCGCGGCACTTGGCCTTGACGGCCGGGCGGTAATAGCTGTCTTCGGGCAGGCTGAACTCGTTGACGATGGTGTAGCCGGCCACGTGCTCGAGGGCGTTTTCGACGGTTACCCGGCTGGCGTCCTTGCCGATTACCACCCCTAGCGCCGGGCCGGGCTGCAGGCGCTCGACTCCCGCAGGGTAGGTAACTGCCTGGGCATGGCCATTGCGGGTGTTGGGGGTCTTGATGAACAGCACCGGCTTGACCGGCGGCTGCTGGTACGGCGCTTCATGGAAGGACGCCAGGTGCTGCTGCAGCAGGCCCTGGTAGTTCAGGGCAACGCCGAACAGGCTGCCGGTGGCGACCTCGTGCAAGGCACGGCTCATGCTTTTCTCCTGCGGAAGGCGAAGCGCCCGGGGACGCTTCATTGCGTTTTTGTTAATGTGTTAACGTTATAATTAAGATGTTAACGATCGTCAAGGCATTCCCCGCTCGCCGGGCAGTGCTACGATGCATCGCCCGGCCTGTTCCACCGGTACGAGAACAACAATGAAAGAACGACAGCCGATCCCCAACATCAACATCGGTCAGGTCTACGACCAGCGCTACAGCGACAGCGAGGTGCACTACGACCGGCTTGGCAACCTGGCCGGCTTTTTTGGCCGCAACATGCCGGTGCACCGTCATGACCGCTTCTTCCAGGTGCACTACGTGAAAACTGGCAGCGTGCGGGTGTACCTCGACGAACAGCGCTACCACGAGGCAGGGCCGATGTTCTTCCTCACACCGCCGACCATCCCCCATGCCTTTGTCACCGAGGCCGACGCCGATGGCCATGTGCTGACCGTGCGCCAGCAGCTGGTGTGGCAGCTGCTGGAAGCCGAGCCCGGGCTGATCAGCGCGCCGCGCCTGCAACCTGCGTGTGTTGCCCTGGGGCATTTGCAGGGGCCGGCGCTGGAAGAGGCGCATCGGCTGGAGCAACTGTTCGACCTGCTCGGCAGCGAAGTCGGCCATGGCCAGGCGGGGCAGGGCACCGCCCTGCAGGACCTGGCGCGGCTGGTGATGATCAGCCTGCTGCGGCTGTGTGCCAACTCGCTGGAGGCGATGCCGGCGCGGCACGAGGACCTGCAGCTGTTCCACCGTTTCAATGAGCTGATCGAGCGCCATTACCTGGAGCATTGGGCGTTGCCGGCCTACGCCACGGCACTGGGCGTGACCGAGGCACGCCTGAATGACGTGTGCCGGCGCATCGCCGACCTGCCGTCCAAGCGCCTGGTGTTCGAGCGCCTGATGCAGGAGGCGCGGCGCTTGCTGTTGTATACGGGCGGTTCGGCCAACGAAATCTGCTACCAGTTGGGCTTCAAGGACCCGGCGTATTTCAGCCGGTTCTTCCAGCGCCATGCGCAGATGACGCCGGGGGAGTACCGTCAGCGGCAAGCGGCGTTGCGGTGATGGTTGCATCAAGTGACTAGCTCCAAGCCTTGAGCTTCAAGCCAATCGTGCAATGACCCGGTTGCAGCGAGAATGGGCGTTAGCCAGGAGCGCTGGTACTTTTCACAGGGGCTGGACAGGCCGGGTACAAATGTATTTCACTTCATTAATATCTTAATAAAACCAGCTGAGCCCGATGACCATCCCAAGACCCTCCCTGACATTGACCCTGCTGCAGGCCCGTGAAGCGACCATGGCGTTCTTCCGCCCGGCGCTCAATGCCCATGATTTGACTGAACAGCAATGGCGAGTGATCCGCATCCTGCGCCAGCAGGGCGAGCTGGAGAGCCACCAGTTGGCGGACCTGGCGTGCATTCTCAAGCCGAGCATGAGCGGCGTGCTCAAGCGCCTGGAGCGCGATGGGCTGGTGGGGCGGCGCAAGTCGCCGGAGGATCAGCGGCGGATCTTCATCAGCTTGACCGTGCGCGGGCAGCAGGCGTTCCTGGCGATGAGCGAGGAGATGGAGCGCAATTATCAGGAGATCCAGCGCCAGTTCGGAGCGGACAAGCTGGAGCAGTTGATGGGGTTGCTTAATGAGTTGAAGAAGATTCAGCCGTGAGGGGGTAGGGGTATGGCTTGAGATTGCATGTGGGCCACTAGGTGCCAGGCGACAGTCTTGCAGCGCTCTTGAGATCGAGCGCCGCCCGCGCGGCGCATCGCTGGCAAGCCAGCTCCCACATCTGTTTCGGGCCAGTTATGCCTGTGAGGGTACCGCTGCCCGCCGTGGTGCATGTCTTGAGTCTGGCGCAGGGCGTTTAACGCCCACATCGAAATCGAGTCGGGCAAACAAGGCGTATAGCGATGAAACATCAGGAATAATTGGCCCGAAACAAACTGTGGGAGCTGGCTTGCCAGCGATGCGCCGCGCGGGCGGCGCTCGATCTTGAGAGCGCTGCAAGACTGTCGCCTGGCACCTGGTGGCCTCCACCCAATCCCCCGACAGACGCCCCATCACCCCGCCAACCCCAACGAATCATCCAGAATCTTCAACAACGATGCCGCCCGCCGCGCATACACCGCCGGGTTCGCATACAGCAGCTCCACATGCAGGCTGTCGATGATCCCCAGATAAGCATCCCCATACAGCTCCAGCTTGTTGCCATCGCTGCGTGCCCAGGCATGCCGCTCGCGCAGGGCCTGGCAGAAGCCCAGGCGAATCTGCTCCAGATATTCCTCAAAACCGGTGGTCACGATCGAGCGTATCGGCGCCGGCGGCAGGAACGCGCTGCGCAGCACGAAGCGCAAATTGGCCGAGCCCGCGTAACGTTCTGCCAGGTGCAGCGGATGCCAGTGCCCCGGCGCCTCGCGGCCGGCGGCCTCATGGCCGAACCCGGCTGCGACATAGGCAGTCTCCTCGGCCAGGGCACGCTCGAAGGCACACACGAACAACGCATCCTTGTTGGCGAAGTGCGCATAAAGCGAGGCCTTGCGCATGCCCGCCTGGGCCGCGATTTCGTTCAGCGACGAGCCGTCGTAGCCATGCTCGGCAAAATGCTCGACGGCGTGGTCGCAAATGCGCGCGGCGGAAGGGGTCAGGGCTTTCAAGGTGGTCACTCCGGGTTGACGCTGCAGTTCGAGGCGCTGATTGTCTTTGCCAGGGCGGCGCGGGTCAAACCCAGGATGACCACGGCGGCTGCGGCCAACAACCAGGCCCAGGCCTGCGGGCCGAGGGTCGCCAGATGCCCGGCAAGAGGTGTGGCGCTCGACGAGATCACCAGTTGCAGGGCACCGAGCAGCGCGGCGGTGGAGCCGACATCGCGGTGTTGCGAGGACATCGCCAGGGCCATCAGCGTGGCCTCGCAGATGCCCAGGCCGAACAGTGCCAGCACCACGCCGCCCAGCAGCACCGGCAAGCCGCCGCCCACTGCCGTCAGCAGTGCACCCGCCCCCATGCACAGCGCGCCCCACCAAGCCACCCGGGCTACGCCGTGGCGCTTCACCCACAAGCCGGACCCAGCAGCACCCAGCAGAATGGCCACGCCACAGGCGCCGAACAGCATGCCGAACTGAGTGCTGGTGAGCCCGAAATACTGTTGGTACACGTAGGCAGAGCCAGCGATGTAGGCGAACAGGAAAAAGAACACCGCAGACAGCGCCAGCGCCGGGCGCAGGAAAGTACCGTCACGGGCGATGCGCGCATAAGTGCGCAGCACGCTACGGGGCGCCAGTCGCACGCGCTGCGTGACGGGCAAGGTTTCACCCAGCGCCAGGGCCGAGTTGAGCAGGGTCAACAGGCCGAGCCCAGCGAGTACCAGCATGATCGCCCGCCAGCCCCAGGCCGCATCCACCACGCCGCCCAGCGCCGGGGCGAGGATCGGTGCCAGGCCTTCGATGGTCATCAGCAGGGCGAAGATCTGTGCCGCCCGTACGCCGTCGGCAACGTCGCGCACCATGCTCATGATCACCACCAGGGTCAGCGCGCTGGCCAGGCCCTGGATCAGCCGGGCCAGCAGCAGCGTTTCCAGTGAGTTGGCCGCCGCCGCGGCCAGCGAGGTGAGCGTGAACACCAGCAACCCCACCAGCAACGGCCGACGCCGGCCCAGCGCATCCACCAACGGGCCGAACAGCAGCTGCCCGGCGCCCATGGCCAGCAGGAACACGGTCAGGGTCAGTTGCACCTGGGGATAGCCGGTGCCGAAGTCGCGAGCCATTTGTGGGAGGCTGGCCAGGTACATGTCGATGGCCGAAGGGCCGAGGGCGCCGATCAAGGCGAGGGAGGCGGCGAAGCGCAGGTTCGAGTGGGTGGGCATGACAGCAGAATCCATTGGACAAAAATAAACCTACCGATCGGTAGGTTGCGCAAAGATTAAGTACATTCATGGGAGGGGTCAACAGGTGTGTCGCGGGTCTGTGGGAGCGGGCTTGCCCCGCGATTGGCCGAAACTGCTTGTGCACCAAATACACCGTCGTCGCTTGTTTAGCGCCACCGGTCCGATGAATCCGCAATAAACCGAATCCGCCGTTATCGCCGTACTCCCACACCATGTACGGCACGCAACCGTGCATCCCCAAGCCAAACGAGGTTGATGATCATGGCTAACAAAGACAATGACCGGATGGGCAAGGACAGCGACAAGATGGGCCACCAGGGTGGCAGCAAGAATCCAGGGAATTTCGCCAATGACCGCGACAAAGCCGCCGAAGCCGGGCGTAAAGGTGGGCAAAGCACCGGCGGGGATAACCGTCACAGCCCCGAGTCCGGGCGCAAAGGTGGCCGCTCGTAAGTAGGGCCGTGCAGTGCCAGGGCGACCTGGCACTGCCTTGCAATGTGACCAAGTTACTGGAACTGACGGCTGATAGGTTGTTTATCACCGTTTGCGGCTCGACCACGCTTTTCGAGCGTCGATGGCATCTGCGGCCGGCTGATGATTTCGGCTACTCGCTGGGCGGGCCCTGTCTCGGCCCGTTGCATGCTTGGAAGAGAAGGCTTGCGGGTGGCGCTTGCCTGCTCGACCTGGGGCCCGATTTGTCTGGCTCCTGTGGAGTAATTGCTCACTGGGGTAGATTGGTCCAAAAGTGTGTCAAAGTTCGATTCTGTATCGGAATAAACCACGTTGTTGATAGTCATCGTGGTAGTGCTGAGCGTCGTGATGGTGGAGGCAATAGCGGCGGATGCATCGGCCATGCTGCCCACCTCCTTGAAAGAGGTACTGATCACATCTTTGATCGCGATACCGCCTTTGACGGCCGAGGCTGCCCCACCCACGATCCCCGCGGCCATGTCCACATAGCCGAGAATCTTTGACGCTTTCGCGTCGGGATCATTCATCGCCAATATGGTGATGCTCGTTGCAAGCTTGACGGTGCTGGCCACGGCTGCAATCGCGCCCATTGCCCCGCTTACTGTCGATACCGATGTGATGCCGGCAACCAGTCCAGCGCCAAGTCCAGCGCCAAGCGATGCCGTTACCCCTGCACCTGCAGCACCAGCGGTAAATGCCCCGGTGGCAACAGCCATGCCTATCGGTGCGAGGATCGGAATGACAGTCATCGCCAGCGCCAGAGCAGCCAACCCGATACCTAGCCACTTCATCCAACTGTGCCCGTCCGGGTCGAAACGGTTGACCGGGTCACCACCACAATAGGTGTAGGGGTTAAGCCCGCCCCGCCCGAAGGGGCTGGCGCTATCGGGCGCGAGGAAAATCATCAGCACTGGGTCATAGGGCCGGTAACCTGCCGCGATATACCAGCCCGTCAGCGGCTCACGGCGCTCGCCTGCAAACCCGAACGGGTTGGCGGAGCTCTGCGATGGGCCTGCATCGGCCCCGTGGGCCGTGTAGTGGTACTGGCGCAACTCCTCATCGGCCTCCAGCCGCACACTGCCCTGGGCATCGCAGCCGAGCAGCGTGGCCCGGTGAACACCGGCGGCCAGCCGATCGACCGCGAACAGCTGGCCAGCTTCGCCGATCAGGCGCAATTGTTCTTCACCGCGCAGTTCGTGGGTGAGGGCTTTGGCGCTGTGGAAGCTGCGGGTGAGTTGGCCATCGACCCGGCGGTCGCACAAGTTGCCAGCTGGGTCATACCCGTAGGTGCAGGTCTGGCCCTGGTAGCTGACGCTGAGCAGGCGGTCTTGCCCATCCCAGGTCAGCACGCGGCCCAGGCTGTCACGCTCGAGGCGGCCGCGAGCGTCATAGGCCAGGTCGATCTGCCTGGGCCAGCTGGCATGGGTATGAGTGATACGGGTGACCTGGGTTGGGTCGCTGCTGTTTTGGTACTCGAAGGTCGCGGTATCGCTGCTGTTGTCGGCGAAGGTCGAGACCACGTCGATATAGCAATCCAGTGCATCCAGGCGCAATACCTGCTTGACCACCAGGTTACCGAAGGGATCCTTCGGCGCAACCGCGAGGTCGGCCTCGTAGGTGTTCAACCGGCCGTGGCGATCATAGGTGAAGCGCTCCTCGCCCTGCACCGAGCTGTCGTCCCAATGGCGGCTCTTGAGCTGGTCGAGGTCGGTGTAGGTCAGCGTCTGCACCTTGCGGCTGGACTCACCCTCAACCACGGCGTCATAAGTACGGGTATGCTCCCGGCCAAGGCCGTCATAGGTCAGGGTCTGGGTCAGGCGGGTACCGCTGACCGTGTCACGGGTGGTGTAAGTGTGCGGGCGGGAGAACGCGTCGTAGCCGATCTCGCTGGTGACGTTGCCGACTGTGATCCGTTGCAGACGGCCGGCGCTGTCGAACGCGCGCTGGTGGTCCACGCCGGCGGCGTCTTCGAAGCCCAGCTGCAGACCGCCGAGGCTATAGCGCCAGGTGGTGACATGCGCCTGGCCATCGACCGTCCAGGTGTCGGTCTGCGGCTTGCCGGCAGCGGTGAAGGTCATCTGCTGAACGCCCAGCGGGCCACTGGCCGAGATGGTGGTGCCCAGGGTGCGGTCATAGCTGAAGCCGTGGGCGCTTTCACCAGCAGGGAGAATCTGTTCGACCAGGTTCTCCAACGCTTTGAGGTAACGGAAATCCACACGCTTGCCGTCGGCGAGGATGTTGTGGGTGGGTTGCAGTTGGCCTGCGGCGTAGTGATGTTCAGTGATGCGGCCTGCGCATTGGATGCTCAGCGGGCGGCCGAGGCCGTCGAACTGCTGGCGACCCATGGTCACGGGTTGTGCATAGTTGTTCATCATGGGTTCTCCACGGTTTGCATGGCCACCGACGTGGGGTGCTCGCCGTTGCTGTGTGGGGCGTAGGTCCAGAGGGTCTTGCGGGACTGTGAATCGCCGGCTTCAAGGCGCTCGACGACACGAGAGAACGCGTCGTAAGTGGTGCGGGTGCTGCTACCCACGCCGATGGCGGGTACGACGCTCTGCTCGATGACACGGTCCAACCCATCGCGAAGCTGGTAGGTTGTGCGCACCAATCGTCGCTTGTCAGGGTCGCCGCCACCGTCGTCATAGTGTTCGGTCTTCAACGGGCTGCCGTTGAGGTTCTTGTGCACGATCTCCAGGCTGCCTGCCTTGCCCTGGGCGGATTGCCAACGTTGATCGGTCTGGGCGATCGGGTCGTGCACGGTGTAGGTGGTCACACCATTGCCCGCAGTCACCTGTGCAACGTTGCCCCAGTGGTCGTAGCTGGTGGTGCTGGTCGGGCTGAACAGCGGCTGGCCGTCGGCTGCCCAGTCCGTTTCGTTGCGCGAGGTTTCACGCCCCAGGGCGTCATACTCGATGCGGCTCATGCAGCGAAAAGGTGCAGCCGGGTGATCGAGGTCTTCGAGCTCTACCCATACCGTGCGGCCGGCGCCGTCGAGCCAGGTGCGCTTGCGCTGGCCAGTGGCGTCCTGCTCTTCATGGCCCACGCTGGCCAAGAGCAGGCTGGAACCGTCGATACTCGGCACGCGTGGGGCATGTTGCATGACGAATGCGTCGCTGAGGTGGTAGGCAGAGGTGCGGGTCACTTCATATTCGGTACCGCTGGCGATGACACTGCTTACCACGCGCCCGAGCCTGTCGTAGGCGTGGTCGGCGTGCACTCCTGCAGCACTGGTCTCGCGCAGGGTCCGGCCGCTGACCAGGGAGCGGGCGGTGCTGGTGCGCATGTGCTGGGTTTGATCCGCCTCGTCACCTTCGATCACGGTGGTGGTCAGCAGTGTCGCCACGCCGTTTACGGGCTCGATGCTGTAGGTATGGCGGGTGGCGATCGGCCGCCCTGCCACAGTCTTGGTGGCGCTGGCCAGGCGGGCGTAGTGCGGGCCAACCGTATCGATGTACGAGTTGTCGGTAGTTTCGACCACGGCTCCGGCCGTTTCGTCCTCCAGTTGCTCGCGCTCGACCAGTTGCAGGGCGGGGTCGCCGGTGATCAGCGAAGGCAACGCGGCATAGGTGTAGCGGGTGACCATGACCGGCGCGGCACCGTGGGCCGGTGCGGGCGGTGTAACCCTGTGCAGTTTCAAGCGGCGCACCATGTCCAGGCCATCTTCAGGCGCGCTGCCGGGCTCGCCTTCGATCGGGTAATACTCCTTGAACTCCGTCACGCCATTGGCCTGGACCGACTCGAGTGGGTTGCCATAGTGGTCGAAGGTGGAGGTGGTGACCTCGCTGCGTTCCCGTTTGACGGTATCGCCCTGCCACTCGATAAATGTGGTGGTCACCTGGCGCGGCAACTGGCAGAACGCCGCCTGCTCTTCCCAGGATTTGCCGTAGTCGACGTGGTAGCTGGTGTCGACGCGGGTTTCATGGTCGCCGGAGCGGCGGCGCTCGAGGGTTTGCAGGTGGTAGCGATCCCAGTGACGCTGTACGGTCTGCTTGATCGAGCCGCTTGAGTTGGTCTGGGTTTCAGTGACGGAATATTCGTAGCGCTCACGCAGCTTGTAGAGGTTGTCGCGGCCCGATTCCCATTGGAAGCCCAGCTGGCTGCCAAAGCCGAGGTAGTTGTAGGCACCCATCCAGGCGTAGCTATACGACAGCGTGCCTGATGCCGCACTGTCGGTGTGCTCCCAGCGCAACACGCGTGGCAGGAAACTGATCGGCGCGCCGCTGGGCAGGCGATGCGAGTCCCCAGCGGTCTTGCTCCAGAACAACTTGTCGGTGGCGCCAAGCGGGCCGCCGACTTCCTTGGGGAACAGCAGCGACTGGCCGTTGCCGACATCTATAGCCTCATAGCTGAAGGCAAAAGGCATTTCGACTTCAGGCAGGTGCAACTTCGCCAGGCGGCTGTTCGCTTGTTCGAAGACGTAAACCGCTTCTTCGGCAGTACCCGGTGCGAGCAGCAACCTAGGTGAAGTGCCGCTGCGGTCGAGCCGGGCCAGCACGCATTGGTTGTCGTCGGTGATCTCCCTGAGGAAGTTGACACCGTTGGCCGAGCTCCACTGCAGGTGCAGCCGCCGGCCTGCATCGCTGCGCAGCTCATGCAGCACATAGGGGCCGCTGCCGTTGACCTGCTTGAGGACCTCGATACGGCCGTCTTTGTGAGTGATCCGATAACTGCCATCGTCAGTACGCACTACCCGCAGCGCATGCAGCTTGTAGTCGCGAAACGTCAGCTGGCCGTCCACGACGGCCTGAACTGCGTACTGTTCGCCCGTGCCAAGGCGCAGCGCCTGGGCGCCTTGTGCCAGTGACAGTTCGCTGACCAGCAGCGACCAGCCCAGGCCAAAGCCTTGGTTGCGATGCGAACCCAGGCTGCTGAACGCCAGGGTGAAGGGCAGGGAAGGGCCGCCAAGGTTATTGGCGATACCCAATTCGATGTTGAAGAACAGGTTGAACTGGCCCGTTCGTGGGTCGACCGCTGATTGCATGGCCGAGAGGAAGTTGCCGGCTTGTGTGTGAATGCCGCCCGTGTTGAAGGGCAGTTCAGGTGTTTGGGAGGTTTCAATGATGGGGTCTGACATTTCTTCTCTTCTGTGAAAAGGGTGTGAGCAATCGTTGCCGCTGGTGCGGTGCGTAATAGGTCAAGTCTTTATAAGGGGGTGTAGCGATTACGCCAGGGCATCTACAGCCAGTTGCCGAAGTTCAGGGTTTTGCTGCTCGTTGATGCTTATTTTGTTTGGCTGATTAAATATATATGGTGCATATCCAGCAGGCTGTATGCGCAATGGGTTCTAATGTTGCAGCCATTTAGGTATCACTGCGATTGAACGATATTAGGTGCTGAGGCTTCGGCGATGTGGGAACTTTCTGGTACGCCCAGGAGATTAGTCGTAGGTATTGTAGGTGTGCCATTGGCATTTAATGAAATAACCGCGGCAAAACCAGGTGGGGAGGCACCATAAAGTGCGAACCTGCTCAGCAGGCAGGGCTTAAACTTCAAGATGTCAGGAACGACTGATGTGATGTTTACAGATTGGTCTGTAAAGTATGCGTCTTGAACGCCAATGTACGGGTACAAAGCATGGCCTATTACCCCATCTATGACACTCTCAAGTTGCATGTCCATGGTCTGTCTCCATTAGCTGATCAGCCAGAGACAGAGTAAAAGGTCCTACACGCGAAAACAGATGGTGAAGGTTCCTGGTGACCCGGCCTGACTGCCCGGTGCTGCAGGCACACAGGCTGCGGGTAGGCAAAAAAGTCCATGCATGGCACGTTCCCACGAGTCGATACGTCTGGGAGCGCTCCGCACATTACAACCGTCCCCCCTGCTGGCCAGCGAGGCCATGGAACTTTGCCCCTGCCTCACGCCTCCACCGCTAGCAGGACATCGCGCAGGATCAGCCATCCAGCAACCCGAACGACCGGGAGCCCCCTTATGGCCAGGCACATCATCCACTACACCGGCCCCATCAACTCGTCCACCTGCGGCAACCTGATCAACACTTGCTCGCGCGCCCTGCAGCAAGGCGCCGAGCTGCTGCAGCTGAACATCGCCACCATGGGCGGGGAGTGCAGTTATGGCTTCACCCTGTATAACTTCCTGCGCAGCCTGCCGGTGCCGGTGCACACCCACAATCTCGGCACGGTGGAGTCGATGGGCAACATCATCTTCCTTGCCGGTAGCCACCGTACTGCCTGTGCGCTGAGCAAGTTCCTGTTCCATCCCTTCCACTGGACCTTGCACGGCTCGGTGGACCATGCGCGCATGGCCGAGTACGCCATGAGCCTGGATTACGACCTGCGGTTGTATGAGCAGATTGTTGTCGAGCGGACCGCAGGGGGCAGCGAGGCGCTGGATGTGCCGCGCTACTTGATGGCTTACCCGCGGATTCTGGGGCCGGAGGAGGCGCTGCGTTGTGGGTTGATCCAGGCCATCGACGATTTGCCGATTGCGGCGGATAGCACGCAGTGGAGTGTGCATGCGTGATTGCATGTGGGCGGTAGAGTGCATGGCGACAGGTTTGTAGCGCCCTCAAGATCGAGCGCCGCCCGCGCGGCGCTCGATCTCAAAGGCGCGGAAAAAACACCGGCGAACACCTAGTGGCCTTCACCCCACCTCAACCCCTCGCTTCACCACCAACGTCAAAATGTCATAACTCGCCACCAGCTCCCCATCCTGATTGATCACCTCCACATCCCAAGCCACCACCCCTTGCGGTTGCCCCTGGGGGCTGGTCTTGCCCTGGTCTATCTTGCGCTTGCAGGTCAACCGCGCCTGGATGGTGTCGCCAATCCCCACCGGGGTAATAAAGCGCAGGGTATCCAGGCCATAGTTGGCCAGCACCGGCCCTTCACCCGGCGAAACGAACAGCCCGGCCGCCGCCGACAGCACGAAATAGCCATGGGCGATGCGCTTGCCGAACTGCGACTGTTTCGCCGCGATCTCGTCGAAGTGCATGTAGAAGTGATCGCCCGACAGGCAGCCGAAGTTCACAAGGTCGGCCTCGGTCACCGTGCGCCGGTGAGTAAGCAACGACTCACCGATGCGCAGGTCATCGAAGTGGCGACGGAACGGGTGTACCTCGGTTTCGATTACCTCGGCGCCACGCACGTATTCGCCGGTCACCGCCATCAGCATGCTCGGTGAACCCTGCACCGCGGCGCGTTGCAGGTAGTGCTTGACCGCGCGCAGGCCGCCGAGCTCTTCACCGCCGCCAGCGCGGCCTGGGCCGCCATGCTTGAGTTGTGGCAGCGGCGAGCCGTGGCCGGTGGATTCCTTGGCCGCTTCACTGTCGAGCACCAGCAGGCGCCCGTGCCAGGCAGCAGCGGCCGGGATGGCCTTGGCTGCCACCGTGCGATCGGCGGTGACCAGGGTCGCCACCAGGCTGCCCTTGCCACGAGCCGCCAGGGCCAGGGCTTCGTCGAGGTCGTCGTAGGCCATCAGCGTGCTGACCGGGCCGAACGCTTCGATATCGTGGGCGCCGCCCTCGGCGTGCGGGTCGCGGGCCAGCAGCAGGGTCGGGGCGAAGAACGCGCCTTCAGCCACGCCGTCACCGACCGGGCTGAAGCCATCGCTGGCGCCCAGCAGCTGGTCGCAGCTGTCCAGCAGCATGCGTACGCGTTCACCGACATCGCGCTGCTGCTCGTGGGAAGCCAGGGCGCCCATGCGCACGCCCTCGACCGACGGATCACCGACCACCACTTTGCGCAGCCGTTCGCGCAGGCGAGTGGCTACGGCGTCGATGTGCCTGGCCGGGACGATGGCACGGCGGATCGCCGTGCATTTCTGCCCAGCTTTGGTGGTCATCTCCCGCGCCACTTCCTTGATGTACAGCTCGAACTCTTCGCTGTCGGGGTTCACGTCCGGGCCGAGGATGGCGCAGTTGAGCGAGTCGGCTTCGGCGTTGAACGGCACCGAATTGCGCACCAGGTTCGGCGTGACGCGCAGCTTGGCAGCGGTGTCGGCGGAGCCGGTGAAGGTCACCAGGTCCTGGCCCTGCAGGCGCTCGAGCAGGTCGCCGGTGCTGCCGACCACCAGTTGCAGGCTGCCGGCCGGCAGCAGGCCCGATTCATTCATCAGGCGCACCACGGCTTCGGTCAGATAGCTGGTGGAGGTGGCCGGCTTGACGATACACGGCATGCCAGCGAGGAAGGTCGGGGCGAACTTCTCCAGCATCCCCCAGATCGGGAAGTTGAAGGCGTTGATGTGCACGGCCACGCCGGTGCGCGGCACCAGGATATGGCTGCCGGCGAAGTGGCCTTGCTTGCCCAGCGGAATCGCCGGGCCCTCATGCACCAGATTGCCCGACGGCAGCTCGCGGCGGCCCATGCTCGAATAGGCGAACAGCGTGGCGTTGCCGCCTTCGATGTCGATCCAGCTGTCGGCGCGGGTGGCGCCGCTGTGATGGGACAAGGCGTAGAGCTGTTCCTTGCGCTCGGCCAGGTACAGCGCCAAAGCTTTGAGGCGCGCAGCGCGTTGCTGGAAGTCCATGGCCAGCAGGGTTTGCAGGCCCTGGACACGGGCGAAATCGACCGCTTCGGCGAAGTCCGGGCGTTCTTCGTGGCTGTAGGCCAGGACGTGGCCGTCGAGGGCGCTGCGCAGGGCCTGGGCGCCGTGCTGGCCGATCCAGCGGCCGGCGATGAAGCTTTGCAGGGTAGGGGCGGCGGACATGCTGTTCTCCATGCTGTATAGACAGGCGGCGCGCTTACCAGAGCGCCAGGGTGTAGCCGATGATCAGGCGGTTTTCGTCCACGGCATTGGTCAGGCCATTGCCGGAACGGAAGGTCACGTTGCGCCAGCGCAGGCTGACGTCCTTGAACGGGCCGCTCTGGATGACGTAGGTGATGTCGGTGTCGCGTTCACGCTCGCGGCCATTGTTGAGGGTGGCGGTCTCGGCATGGCGGCCGTCGGTGTAGCGGGTCATGAAGCTCAGCCCGGGGATGCCCATGGCCACGAAGTCGTAGTCGTAGCGCAGCTGCCAGGAGTCGAGCCCGGCACGGGTGAAGGTGTTGTAGGTGACCAGGTTGACGGTGTACGGGTCGCCGCCGTTGAGGAACGGGAAGGCACTGTCGCCGGACATCTGCTGCCAGGTGGCGGTGAATTTGTGGGCTTTCACGCCGAGGGTGAACATGGCGTTGAAGTTGCGGTTGTCTATGCGCCCGGCGCGCTCGGCGCCATCGCCGCGGCTGTCGAAGTAGCGCAGGTCGCTGCGCAGGCTCACGCCCTCGGCCAGCGGTTGGGTGTGCAGCAGGCCGACGTACTGCTGGCGGTAGATCTCTTCGAGTTTGGCGTAGTAGTAGCTGACACTGGTCTGCGGGGTGAAGGCGTAGCTGCCGCCACCGAAGTCGAAGTGATCGCTGGTGGCGGCGCCATAGCCGATATCGTCGCGCCCGGAGGAATCACGCAGGTTGGCCTTGGTCAGGCGCCCGCCATTGAAGGTCAGGCCGTCGAGCTCCTGGCTGGTCAGCAGGCCGCCCTGGAAGGTCGAGGCCAGCAGGCGGGTGTCGTTGTACACCACCACCGGCAGGATCGGCTGCAGGGTGCCCAGACGCAGTGTGCTCTTGGACACCCGAAGCTTGCCGGTCAGGCCCAGTTCGCTGTAGTCCTCCACCGGTTCCTTGCTGTTGGGGCCGAACGGCAGCAGGCCGGTGCCGCGCCGGTCACGGCTGGAGTCAAGCTTGATGCCAAGCTGGCCCATGGCGTCTACCCCGACGCCGACCGGGCCATCGGTAAAGCCCGATTCGAAGCGCGCGGTGAAACCCTGGCCCCATTCCTCGGCCTTGTTCTGCGGTGCGTTGTCCTGGCGGAAGTCGCGGTTGATGTAGTGGTTGCGCAGCTCGACGCGCGCGTGGCTGTCGCCGATGAAGTCCGCCAGGGCCGGCAAGGGCAGGGCGAGGGTGGCCAACCAGGCGGCCGAGGTGAGGCGTGTGCGGTTCATTGTTGTTGTCCCCGTCGTTCTTATTGTTCTTGTGATCAGTGCTTGCTGGCGCCGGCGGCGCCGATACCGGTCATGGAGCGGATGAACTGCGCCAGGTAGCGGCCACGTTCGTCCTGGGCGCGCTGCGAGCTGTCGGTGACCGAGAAGGCCCAGGCGCCGAGGAACGCCAGCGACATGGAGAACAGCGCCGGGTTGCTGTAGGGGAACAGTGCGTGCTCGTTGTGCAGTACGTTGACCCATACCGCCGGGCCCAGCACCACCAGCACGATCGCCGAGACCAGCCCGGCCAGGCTGCCGCCCACCGCACCGCGGGTGGTCAGGCCTTTCCAGAACATCGACAGCAGCAGCACCGGGAAATTGACCGAGGCGGCGACGGCCAGTACCAGGCCGGAGAGGAAGGCGATATTCTGCGATTCGAACATCAGGCCCAGCAGCACCGCGAACAGACCGATCACCAGGGTGGCGATGCGCGACACGCGCATTTCCTGCTGCTCGCTGGCCTGGCCTTTGCGCATGACGCAGGCATACAGGTCGTGGGACACGGCCGAGGCACCGGACAACGCAAGGCCGGCAACCACGGCCAGGATGGTGGCGAAGGCCACAGCCGAGATGAAGCCGAGGAACAGGTTGCCGCCCACCGCCTGCGCCAGGTGCACCGCGACCATGTTGCCGCCGCCGATGATCGCGCCCGCGGCATCGCGGTAGGACGGTTCGGTGCCGACCATGACGATGGCGCCGAAGCCGATGACGATCAGCAGCAGGTAGAAGTAACCGATGAAGCCGGTGGCGTAGAACACGCTCTTGCGCGCTTCCTTGGCGTCGCTGACGGTGAAGAAGCGCATCAGGATATGCGGCAGCCCGGCAGTGCCGAACATCATCCCCAAGCCCAGTGAAATCGCATCCACCGGATTGGACAACAACGCCCCCGGCGCCATGATCGCCTGGCCCTTGGCATGCACGGCCACGGCGCTGGCGAACATCGCCTCGGTGCTGAAACCGAAGTGCTTGAGCACCATGAAGGCCATGAAGCTGGTGCCCGACAGCAGCATCACCGCTTTGATGATCTGCACCCAGGTGGTGGCGAGCATGCCGCCGAAGGTCACGTACAGCACCATCAGCACGCCCACCAGCATCACCGCATACAGGTAGCTGATGCCGAACAGCAGTTCGATCAGCTTGCCGGCGCCGACCATCTGCGCCACCAGGTACAGCAGCGCCACGGTCAGGGTGCCGAACGCCGAGGTGATGCGCACCGGGCCCTGGGCCAGGCGGTAGGAGACCACATCGGCGAAGGTGTACTTGCCCAGGTTGCGCAGGCGCTCGGCGATCAGGAACAGGATGATCGGCCAGCCGGCCAGTACGCCCAGGGCGTAGAGCAGGCCGTCGTAGCCGTTCATGAACATCATCGCCGAGATGCCCAGGAAGGACGCGGCGCTGATCATGTCGCCGGCGATCGCCAGGCCGTTCTGCATGCCGGTGAGGCCACCGCCGGCGGTATAGAAGTCACTGGCCGAGCGGGTGCGCAGCGCCGCCCAGCGGGTGACCAGCAGGGTGAAGCAGACGAACACCAGGAACATCGAGATGGCGGTCCAGTTCATCGTGCGCACTCCTGCTTGACCTTGTCGTTGAGCGGGTCGAGCACGGTGTTGGCGCGATGGGTGTAGATCCCGGTGAGGGCGAAGGACAGCAGCACCATCAGCACCCCGACCAGCATGCCGACACTGGTGACCCCGCCGCTGAGGGACTGGCCGAGCACGCCGGGGGCGAAGGCCACCAGGAGGACGAAGCCGTAGTAGGCGGCCAGCATGGTCAAGGTGAGGGTGCCGTTGAGGCGGCGCTTGCGCTTGATCAACTGCTGGAAGTCGGGGTGGTTGTTGATGCTCTCGAGGTGTTCGGGGGTCATGGCTGGCGTTCTCTCTGGCTGTTGTAATTGTTTTTTCAGGTCACGCGGGGGTAGCTTTTGGATATCGCGGGGCAAGCCCGCTCCCACGTCAGCTACCTGCGTGGGAGCGGGCTTGCCCCGCGATCGGGTTCAAAGCTGATCGAAGTCGAGCACCACCTTGTCGCTCAGGGGGTAGGTCTGGCACGACAGCACGTAGCCGGCGGCCACTTCGTAGTCTTCCAGGGCATGGTTGCTGTCCATCTCCACCTCGCCCTCGATCACCTTGCACTTGCAGGTCGAGCACACCCCGGCCTTGCACGAGTACGGCAGCTCGGCGCCGATGGCGTTGCCGGCATCGAGCACGCTGCGGGTGTTGCGCGGCAAATCGAAGGCCAGGGCGCGGCCATCGCTGATCACCGTCACCTGGCTGACCGCCGAATCCAGCTCGCGCGCCGCCTCGCGGGCTTCGCGACGGGCTTCGCTGCCGGCGGCGGCGAACAGTTCGTAGTGGATGCGCGCGTTGTCCATGCCGTTGGCCCGCAGGCTGTCGCGCACGGTCTCGGTCATGGCCTGGGGGCCACAGATGAACGCGGCGTCGAGCTGCTTCACATCCAGCCAACGGGAGAACAGCTGGCCGCACTTGTCGGCGTCGATGCGGCCGTTGTACAGGTCGACGTCCTGTTGCTCGCGGCTGAACACGAAGATCAGGTTGAGGCGGTCCAGGTACTGGTTCTTCAGGTCTTCCAGGCGATCGCGGAACAGCGCGCTGTTGCTGGCGCGGTTGCCGTACAGCAGGGTGAAGCGGCTGTGGGGTTCGGTGGCCAGCGTGGTCGCGACCAGGGACAGGATCGGCGTGATGCCACTGCCGGCAGCCACGCCCAGGTAGTTGCCCTGGCGCGCCGGGTCCAGCGATACGAAGAAGTTACCCGACGGCGGCATTACCTCCAGTTGCTGGCCGGCCTTGAGCACTTCATTGGCAAAGGCCGAGAAGCGCCCGCCGGGCACGCGCTTGACCGCCACGCGCAGCTCGCCATCCTGCACGGCGCTGCAGATCGAATAGGAGCGGCGCACTTCCTCGTCATCGAGCTGGGTGCGCATGACCAGATACTGGCCCTGGGTGAAGCGGAATTGTTCCTGCAGATGCGCGGGCACGTCGAAGGCGATGGACACCGCGTCGCGGGTTTCCTGGCGCACTTGCTTGATGGTCAGGCTGTGAAACGGGCTCATGGCGTTCTCCACGGCTCAAAGGCATTTGAAATAGTCGAACGGCTCCAGGCACGCGCGGCAGCGGTACAGCGCCTTGCAGGCCGTGGAGCCGAACTGGCTGAGCAGTTCGGTATGGGCGCTGCCGCACTGCGGGCAGCACACGCTGGGCGTGCTGCCGCGCAGGCTGGCGCTACCCGCGGGTGGCGCGATGCCATAGGCGCGCAGGCGCTCACGGCCTTGCGCACTGATCCAGTCGGTGCTCCAGGCCGGCATCAGTCGGCGCTCCAGCGCGGGTTCGGCGAAGCCGGCCTGCTCCAGGGCCTGACGGATGTCGCCCTCGATCACCTCGGTGGCCGGGCAGCCGGAGTAGGTCGGGGTGACCACCAGGTGCAGGTGGCCGGCGCGCCAGTCGAGGTCGCGCACTATCCCCAGGTCTACCACGCTGACCACCGGCACTTCCGGGTCCATCACTTCGGCCAGCACCGCCCAGGCATGGGCCAGGTCGCCGTGCTGCTGGGCCCGGGCGCCGCGGTCGCCGGCGATCAGCTCACCAGGTTGCATCGGGGTAGGCTCGCGGCAGGAATTGCATCTCGGCCAGCAGCAGGCCGAGGTGTTCGGTGTGCAGGCCCTTGCGCCCGTCCAGGTAGAAGTGGCTGGCGGCCTTGGGCAGGGGCAGGTCGACCGAGGCGAAGATGGCGGTGACGGTGTTCAGCCAGTGTTGGGCGATCTGCGCTGGGTCGGCGGCGATACCGGCCTGGGCCAGTTGCACTTCGCCGTCGTTGGCGACGCTCAATTCGACCGTGAAGCGCCACAGCGCCGGGATGGCTTCGAGCATGCGCCGACGGCTTTCTTCAGTGCCGCCACCCAGGCGCTGCACCCATTCGCCGGAGCGGCGCAGGTGATAGGTGACTTCTTTCAGGGCCTTGGCGGCGATGCCGGCGATGCGTTCATCGCTGGAGGCCGTCAGCGCTTCAAGCGTGGCGTGGTGCCAGGCGTCGTAAAGGAACTGCTTGAGCATGGTCACGGCGTAGTCGCCGTTGGGTTGCTCGACCAGCAGCAGGTTGCGGTAGGCGCGTTCATCGCGGCGGAACGCCAGCGCGTCGGCGTCGCGGCCGTCGTCCTGCAGTTCGGCGGCGTAGTCCAGCCAGTTGCGGGCCTGGCCCACCAGGTCGAGGCCGACGTTCATCAGCGCCAGTTCTTCTTCCAGCGCCGGGGCCTTGCCGCACCACTCGCACAGGCGCTGGCCCTGGACCAGGGCGCTATCGCCGAGCAGCAGCAGGTATTGGATAAGTGCTTGCTTGTGCATGGCGGGCCTCACATGTGTCCGACTTCGGCGGGCAGCTCATAGAAGCTGGCGTGGCGGTAGACCTTGTCGTCCGCCGGGGCGAACAGCGGGTCTTTCTCGTCGGGCGAGGAGGCGGTGATCAACGCCGAGGGCACTACCCACAGGCTCACGCCCTCGCTGCGGCGGGTGTACAGCTCGCGGGCGTTCTCGATGGCCATGGCGGCGTCGGCGGCATGCACGCTGCCGACATGCTTGTGGTTGAGGCCGTGCTTGCTGCGCACGAATACTTCGTAGAGGGTCCAGTCAGACATGCTCGATCTCCGCATCGATGGCCGCTTCAGGCGGCGTTCTTGTTCTGTTGTTTGCGTGCGTAGGCCACGGCGGCCTCGCGTACCCAGGCGCCGTCTTCGATGGCCTTGCGGCGGGTGGCGACGCGTTCCTGGTTGCACGGGCCGTTGCCCTTGATCACTTCGTAGAACTCGTCCCACTGGATCTCGCCGAAGTCGTAGTGACCGCGCTCGGCGTTCCACTTGAGCTCAGGGTCGGGGGCGGTGCAGCCGAGCAGCTCCAGCTGCGGCACGGTCTGGTCGATGAAGCGCTGGCGCAGTTCGTCGTTGGTCTGGCGCTTGATCTTCCAGGCCATCGACTGGGCGCTGTTGGGCGAGTGTTCGTCGCTGGGGCCGAACATCATCAGCGCTGGCCACCACAGGCGGTTGATGGCGTCCTGGACCATGTCCTTCTGGGCCTGGGTGCCGTGGCGCATCATGGTCAGCAGCAGCTCGTAGCCCTGGCGCTGGTGGAAGCTCTCTTCCTTGCAGATGCGCACCATGGCGCGGGAGTAGGGGCCGTAGGAGGTGCGCTGCAGCACCACCTGGTTGACGATCGCGGCGCCATCCACCAGCCAGCCCACTGCGCCCATGTCGGCCCAGCTGAGGGTGGGGTAGTTGAAGATGCTCGAGTACTTGGCCTTGCCGCTGTGCAGCTTGGCGATTTCTTCGTCGCGGTCGGCACCGAGGGTTTCCATGGCGCTGTACAGGTACAGGCCGTGGCCGGCTTCGTCCTGGATCTTGGCCATCAGTTGCAGCTTGCGCTTGAGGCTGGGAGCACGGGTGACCCAGTTGCCCTCGGGCAGCATGCCGACGATCTCTGAGTGGGCGTGCTGGGAGATCTGGCGGATGAGGGTCTGGCGGTAGGCGTCGGGCATCCAGTTCTTGGCTTCGATCTTGATCTCGGCGTCGATCTTTTCCTGGAAGGCGCGCTCTTCGGGCGACATCTCTTCCAGCGACTTGAGGCGTTTGACGCCGGTTTCTACGAGCTGTGCGTACATGTTCGGGCTCCCGGTGGTGGGCGGCTTGGGGCGTGGGGTATTTATAAGCGATACAAAACACAACATCAAACAGTATTTGATGTATCAAATAAGATTTGTGTATCGCATTGAGGCCCGATCGCGGGGCAAACCCGCTCCCACGCCACTGTCTCAGCGTGGGAGCGGGCTTGCCCCGCGATGGCGTTGTCATGGGCGAAAAAAAGCCCCGGACCATGCCGGGGCTCGATGGGCAGCTGCGAATCAGCCAGCCAAACGCTTGTCGTACACGTGGCAAGCCTTGCCTTCGGAACGCTTCAGCGCCCCGCACGGCTGCAGGTGCACTTGCGTGCTGATGCCGATATAGGTCTTGATCTGCTTCGCCAGCTCACCCACCACCTGCTTGCGCTGGCCTTCATCCAGGTACTGGCTGTCAGCGCGCAACTCCACATGCACCTCGACGCTGTCGAGATTGCCATTGCGATACAGATGAATCTCATATAGCTCTGAAAGTTGTTTGATTTTCAGAACCTGCTCTTCGATCTGCGTGGGGAACACGTTCACCCCGCGGATGATCAGCATGTCGTCGCTGCGCCCGGTGATCTTGCCGATGCGCCGCATCGGCCGGGCGGTGCCGGGCAGCAGGCGGGTGAGGTCGCGGGTGCGGTAGCGCACCATGGGCAACGCCTCCTTGCTCAGCGAGGTGAACACCAATTCGCCGAGCTGGCCGTCCGGCAGTACGGCGCCGGTCACCGGGTCGATGATCTCGGGGTAGAAGTGGTCTTCCCAGATGGTCGGGCCGTCCTTGGTCTCGATGCACTCCATGGCTACGCCAGGGCCCATGATTTCCGACAGGCCATAGATGTCCAGGGCGTCGATGCCCAGGCGCTGCTCGATGGAGCGGCGCAGCTCGTCGGTCCAGGGCTCGGCACCGAAGATGCCCAGGCGCAGCTTGAGGTCGTCGGGGGCAATGCCTTGGCGCTCGATCTCGTCGGCCAGGTTGAGCATGTACGACGGCGTGACCATGATGATGTCGGGCTGGAAGTCGCGGATCAGCTGCACCTGCTTTTCGGTCTGGCCGCCCGACATGGGGATCACCGTGCAGCCCAGGCGCTCGGCGCCGTAGTGGGCGCCGAGGCCGCCGGTGAACAGGCCATAGCCGTAGGAGACATGCACCTTGTCGCCCTTGCGCCCGCCGGCGGCGCGGATCGAGCGCGCCACCACGTTGGCCCAGGTGTCGATGTCGTTCTGGGTGTAGCCGACCACGGTCGGCTTGCCGGTGGTGCCGCTGGAGGCGTGCAGGCGCACCACCTGGTCCTGGGGCACGGCGAACATGCCGTAGGGGTAGTTGTCGCGCAGGTCGTTCTTGCCGGTGAAGGGGAACTTGGCCAGATCGTCCAGTGTGTGCAGGTCGTCCGGGTGGGCGCCGCAGGCGTCGAAACGCTGGCGGTATAGAGGAACGTTCTGGTAGGCGTGCAGCAGGCTCCAGCGCAGGCGCTCCAGCTGGTGCTGGCGCAGCGCGTCGAGGCTGGCGGTTTCCATCGGGTCGAGCAGGGCGCGTTCGGCTTTGGCGTAGTGGTTCATGGTCTCACTCGAATTGTTCTTGTCGTGGGCCGGGGCCCTGAGTGTCATGGGGGCAGCATACTGCCCGCGTTGCATTGCGTCTCTGGCGGCTGATCAGAGGCGCTCGATCACCAGGGCGATGCCTTGGCCTACGCCGATGCACATGGTGCACAGGGCGTAGCGGCCGCCGGTCTTTTCAAGCTGGTGCAAGGCGGTGGTGACCAGGCGTGCACCGCTCATGCCCAGCGGGTGGCCCAGGGCGATGGCGCCGCCGTTGGGGTTGACCCGTGGTTCGTCGTCGGCCAGGCCCAGTTCGCGCAGCACGGCCAGGCCCTGAGCGGCGAAGGCTTCGTTGAGTTCGATGACGTCCATGTCGGCCAGCGCCAGGCCGGTCAGCTCCAGCACCTTGTGGGTCGCCGGTACCGGGCCGATGCCCATGATGCGGGGTTCGACCCCGGCCACCGCCAAGCCCAGCACCCGGCCGCGGGCCTTGAGCTTGTGCCGGCGCGCGGCCTCGGGGCTGGCCAGCAGCAGGGCGCAGGCGCCGTCGTTGACCCCGGAGGCATTGCCGGCGGTGACGCTGCCGCCCTCGCGGAACGGCGTACCCAGGCGCGCCAGCTGCTCAAGGGTGGTGTCGCCACGGGGGTGCTCGTCGTGCTCGATGCATTTGGCCGGGCCTTTGCGCTGGGGGATCTCGACTGGCACGATCTCCTGGGCCAGGCGCCCACTGGCCTGGGCCGCGGCGGCCTTGTGCTGGCTGCGCAGGGCAAAGGCGTCCTGGTCGGCGCGGCTGATGCCGAACTGCTCGGCAACGTTCTCGGCGGTTTCGGGCATCGAGTCGATGCCGTATTGCGCTTGCATCAGTTTGTTGACGAAGCGCCAGCCGATGGTGGTGTCGTACAGCTCGGCGCTGCGGCCAAAGGCCTGCTCGGACTTGCCCATCACGAACGGCGCACGCGACATCGATTCAACCCCGCCGGCCAGCATCAGCCCGGCTTCGCCGCAACGCAGGGCGCGGGCGGCACTGCCGATGGCGTCCAGGCCCGAGCCGCACAGGCGGTTGAGGGTGGTGCCGGGCACGCCGATCGGTAACCCGGCCAGCAGGCCGGCCATGCGCGCGACGTTGCGGTTGTCCTCGCCGGCCTGGTTGGCGCAGCCGAGGATCACATCGTCGACCTGGCTCCAATCCAGTTCAGGGTGGCGCGCCATCAGCGCCTTGATCGGTACCGCGGCCAGGTCATCTGGGCGCACGCCGGACAGGGCGCCGCCGTAGCGGCCAATCGGGGTGCGCACCGCGTCGATGATCAGTGCATGGGGCTGGAGGCTGTCAGTCATGGGTGTTCTCCGGTGCCAGCACGCTGCCGCGCACCCTGTAGGATTTGCCGTGGAACAGGGCGATCAGCTCGCCATGCTGGTTTTCGATGCGCACGTCGTAGTTGCCGGTGCGGCCTTTGCGGCTCAGCTCGGTCGCGCTGGCGACGAGTTGGTCGCCACGTTTGGCCGGCGCGATGTAGTCGATGCCGCAACCCAGGGCCACGGTGGCTTCGTCATGGCTGTTGCAGGCGAAGGCAAAGGCCGAGTCGGCCAGGGCAAACAGAAAGCCGCCATGGCAGGTGCCGTGGCCCTGGATCATGTCGGCGCGCACGGTCATGGTCAGCCGAGCGCTGCCGGGGCCCGCGTCGAGCAGTTCGATGCCCAGGCCTTGGCTGGCCGCGTCGCGAGCGAACATGGCCTCGGCGCAGGCACGCGCCAGGGCTTGGGGAGAGTGATCAGACATGCAGGCGGCCTCCTTCGGCGTGGGTGCGGCGCAGCAGCAGGGAAGGGCGGTAGCGTTCCTCGCCGTAGCTGCGCTGCAGGTTGTCGAGCACGCGCAGGGTGTAGCCGACACCGAGGCTGTCGGCCCAGGCCAGCGGGCCACGGGGGTAATTGACCCCGGCGCGCATGGCCAGGTCGATGTCTTGCGGCGTGCCAACCCCTTGCAATACAGCGTCGGCAGCTTCGTTGGCGAGCATGGCGACGGTGCGCAGCACCACCAGGCCGGGCAGGTCGGCAACGGCGCTGACCTCGAGCCCGGTGCTGCGCAGCAAGGCAATCGCCTGCTCGCGTGCCTCGGCTGTGCAGTTGGCGGCGTGGCTGATGGCAAGGCGGGTAGCGCTGGCATAGTCCAGGGCCAGATCGAGCAGGACCAGGTTGCTCAGGCCGTCCTCGCGGGCACGCTGGCTGGCCAGGCGGCCGTCGGAAAGCGCTAGGGTGGCGTCGCCGACCCGCAGCAAGCCTGTGCCTGCGCGTTCGGTGACGCTGATGCCGGCGGCGCGTAGACGGTCAACCAGGGATCGCAGTACGCCGAGGTCACCTTCTACAGCGCAGCAGGCCACGCTCGCCTGGCTGGCAAGGGTGAGCGGTTGTGGCCTTTGTGCGCCCTCGGCATAGCTGTAGAAGCCCTGGCCGGACTTGCGTCCCAGGCGCCCGGCATCCACCAGCGCCTTCTGCACCAGCGACGGCTGGAAACGGAAATCGCCATAGAAGGCCTCGAACACCGAACAGGTCACGGCGTAGTTGACGTCATGCCCGATCAGGTCGGTGAGCTCGAAAGCGCCCATGCGAAAACCGCCGGCCTCACGCAGCAGGGCGTCGAGTGTGGCGCAATCGGCGGCGCCTTCCTGCAGCAGGCGCAGGCTTTCGGCATAAAAAGGGCGCGCTACACGGTTGACGATGAAGCCCGGCGTAGACTGCGTGTGCACCGGCTGCTTGCCCCAGGCCTTGGCCGTTTCGTACAAGGCGGCTGCTACGACGGGGTCGGTGGCCAGGCCCGAGACGATCTCCACCAGGGCCATCAACGGCGCTGGGTTGAAGAAGTGCATACCGATCACTTGGTGGGGGCGCTTCAGGCCGGCGGCCAGGCTGGTGATCGACAGCGACGAGGTGTTGCTGGCGAGGATGCAGTCCTCGTTGCACAAGGCTTCGAGCTGGCGCAGCAGCGCCTGCTTGATAGAGAGGTTTTCGACGATGGCTTCGATTACCAGACGAGCGTTCGCCAGTGCATCGAGGGTTTCCACCGGCTGCAGACGGGCGCTGATGGCATCGCGCTCGGCGGCTGCCAACTTGCCTTTTTCCACCAGGCGACCGAGTTGCCGGTCGATCCCTTCGACCGCCTGTGCAGCGGCGCCTGGGCGGTTGTCGTAGAGGCGAACCGGATGGCCAGCCTGGGCAGCTACCTGGGCAATCCCGGCACCCATGGCGCCGGCACCGATTACCGCCACTAGCGCATTGCTGTCGAGTGCACGCATGTTCAACGCCCCTTGAACGCGGGTGCGCGCTTGTTCATGAAGGCGCTGACGCCTTCGCGGTAGTCCTCGCTGCGCCCGGCCAGCCGCTGCAGGTCGCGCTCCAGCTCGAGCTGTTGGTCGAAACGGTTGTCGTAGCTCTGGTTCAGTGCGCGCTTGATCAGGGCCAGGCCGTAGGTGGGCTGGGTCGCCAGCTGGCGGGCCAGGGTCAGGGCCTCGTCGCGCAGGGCGGCATCGTCGACCACGCGGTAGATCAGGCCCCACTGTTCGGCCTGTTCGGCGCTCAGGCGTTCACCGAGCAATGCCAATGCCTTGGCCCGGGCCATGCCGATCAGACGCGGCAGCAGCCAGGTACCGCCGGAGTCGGGTACCAGGCCGATCTTGCAGAACGCTTGGATGAAACTGGCCGAACGTGCTGCCAGCACCAGGTCGCAGGCCAGTGGGAGGTTGGCGCCAGCGCCGGCGGCCACGCCATTGACGGCACAGATCACCGGTAGCGGCAGGTCGCGCAGGCTGCGCACCAAGGGGTTGTAGAACTTTTCGATGGACTCGCCCAGGTCGGGCATTTCGGCGCCGGGGGCGACATTGCGATCGGACAGGTCCTGGCCTGCGCAGAAACCGCGGCCTTCCCCGGTCAGCAGCAGCACCCGGGCGTGTTCGCTCTGGCGCACTTGCTTGAGGGCTTCGCGCACTTCCAGGTGCATGGCGCCGTTGAAACTGTTCAGTTGCTCGGGCCGGTTGAGGCTGAGCAGGGCGACGCCGTCGTCGTCGATGGAAAACAGGATGTGCTGGAAAGGCATGCTCAAAGCGCTCCGTCGGTGGAGGGGAGGGGTCACTGGCCGAGGAAGCGGGCCGGGCGTTTTTCCTGGAAGGCGCGGATGCCTTCATTGCGGTCGGCAGTGCCGGCCAGCAGGGTGAAAGCGTGGCGCTCGAAGCGCAGGCCGGTTGCCAGGTCGGTGTCCTGGGCCTTGAGCAGCGCCTCCTTGGCCAGGCGCACGGCCAGCGGCGCCTTGGCGGCGATGACGCGGGCCACCTGCAGGGCGCGCTCGACCGCAAGCTCCGGCTCGGTGACTTCGCTGACCAGGCCGGCCTGCAAGGCATGGCGGGCGTCGATGGCCTCGCCGCTGAGGACCATCTGCATGGCCAGCGGCTTGCCCACCGCGCGCAGCAGGCGCTGGGTGCCGCCGGCGCCGGGGATGACGCCGAGGTTGATTTCGGGTTGGCCGAAGCGTGCATCGCTACCGGCAATGACGATATCGGCGCACATCACCAGTTCGCAGCCGCCGCCCAGGGCGTAGCCATTTACCGCGGCAATCAGCGGCTTGGCGAAGGCGGCGATGCGTTGCCAGTGGGAGACGCGAGGGTCGTTGAGGATGCCGACCAGGTCGCGCTCGGCCATTTCGTTGATATCAGCGCCGGCGGCGAAGGCCTTGCGGCTGCCGGTGATGATCACGGCACGGGTGTGTTCGTCGCGCTCGGCGGCTTCGAGTTCGGCGGCCAGCTCGGCCAGCAGCTCGGTGCTCAAGGCGTTGAGGGCTTGCGGGCGATGCAGGGTAAGCAGACGGACGCCGTCCACTGGGGGCTGCACAACGAGGTTGCTTGGCATGGTGGTACCTCAGGCTGCACGTTCGGCGCCAGCTGGAGCTGGCTTTTCTTGGAGTTGTTGGCGGTGCCGGGGCAAGTATAGGTGCAATGCGATACCGATTTGTAACACATAAATTGATTGTTTGTATCTCAATTTGTTCTTGCTCTCACTGCTAGCATGCATCGCTGGCGAGCCGGTACAGCAGTAGAAAAGGCTTTCAAATTAGCGAGCAAGCCCTTTCAGACGCTGCTTCATCGGCAATGAGTCGTCGCTCTCAAAGCGATACACGCCTGGATAAATTGACTTGTGCATTTGAAGTGATACAAGATCGCCCTGTCATCTGAATCACATTGAGAAGCAACCTATGCCCAGCTACCGCCTCGACGGCCTGACCCCTGTGGTTCACCCCAGTGCCTATGTCCACCCCAGCGCAGTCCTGATCGGTGACGTGATCGTCGGCCCTGATTGCTATGTAGGCCCACTGGCCTCGTTGCGCGGTGACTTCGGGCGTATCGTCCTGGAGCAGGGCGCCAACCTGCAGGACACCTGCGTGATGCATGGTTTCCCCGGGGGCGACACGGTGGTGGAGCGCAATGGGCACGTCGGCCACGGCGCGGTGTTGCACGGTTGCCGGGTGGGCGAGGATGCCTTGGTGGGTATGAATGCGGTGGTGATGGATGGGGCGCATATCGCGCCGCGCTGCATCGTCGCCGCCACGGCCTTCGTCAAGGCCGGCTTCCAGTGCCCGGAACAGAGCCTGGTAGTGGGGGCGCCGGCCGAGGTCAAGCGCCCGCTCAGTGATCAGGAGCTGGCCTGGAAGCAACGCGGCACTGCCCAATACCACGCCCTGACCCAACGTTGCATGGCATCGATGGTGGAGTGCCCGCCATTGAGCGAAGCCGAGGCGCAGCGCCCGCGCATGGGGGATTCAGGCTTCCGGCCCAAGGCCGAGGGCGGCGCATGAACCTTGCACGGCCACGGCAGGCAGGTATAGTCGAGGCTTTAGCCGCGCCGCGTTCCCTCATGAGCAGCCTTGCCCCCCTGAATCACCTGATCACCCGCTTCCAGGAGCAGACGCCGATTCGCGCCAGCTCGCTGATCATCACGCTCTATGGCGATGCCATCGAACCCCATGGCGGCACGGTCTGGCTGGGTAGCCTGATCAACCTGCTGGAACCGATGGGCATCAATGAGCGGCTGATCCGTACCTCGATCTTTCGCCTGACCAAGGAAGGCTGGCTGACTGCCGAGAAGGTGGGGCGGCGCAGCTACTACAGCCTGACCGGCACCGGCCGGCGGCGTTTCGAGAAAGCCTTCAAGCGTGTCTACAGCGCCAACCTGCCGGCCTGGAACGGCGCCTGGACGCTGGTGCTGCTGTCGCAGCTCGATGCCGCCAAGCGCAAAGCCGTGCGCGAAGAGCTGGAGTGGCAGGGTTTCGGCGCCATGGGCCCGAACCTGCTGGGCTGCCCACGCAGCGACCGTGCCGACCTTGCGGCGACACTGCGCGAGTTGGACGCCGAGGATGACAGCATCGTGTTCGAGACCCACGCCCAGGAAGTGCTGGCCTCCAAGGCCCTGCGTGCCCAGGTGCGCGAGAGCTGGAACATCGATGAGCTAGGGCAGCACTACAGCGAGTTCATTCGCTTGTTCCGCCCTTTGTGGCAGGCGATGAAAGAGCTGGATGCACCCGATGCAGCAGACTGCTTCCTGGCCCGCACCTTGCTCATCCACGAGTACCGCCGCCTGCTGCTGCGTGATCCGCAACTGCCAGATGAGTTGTTGCCGGGCGACTGGGAAGGCCGAGCGGCTCGGCAGCTCTGCCGTAACCTGTATCGGCTGGTGCAGGGCAGGGCAGAGGAATACCTTGCCACTGCGCTGGAGACCGCGGACGGGCCGCTGCCGGATGCCAACAGCAGTTACTACCAGAGGTTCGGTGGGTTGAGCTGACTACACGCGTCGGCTTTGCATTGGCGGTCGGCCAATTAAAAAAGCCGAACCGCTGCGGAAACCTCGACGGCTTTGCTGATGTTGTAGCCGACGACGCGCCATTGATCAGCTTCCTCGCTGAGCAGCACGGCCTCGGTGACGGTCATGTTGGCAAAGGTTGAATGAGTCTGGACGGCCGCGTAATGGCCAGGCGGCGCAGCCGGCAGTTGTTTGGTGAACGCCACCTGGAAATGCTCACGCTGCTGCAGTTCACCAAGCCCCATGCGCAAACCGCTGATGCCTTTGACCCAGTTTGGCTCGGTCGTCGCTGCCTTGAGTACAGAGCCTGCCGACGCCCAGGTCATGTCGGCTCTTCCCGCGTCCAGCAACAGCAGGAACTCGTTCGCCGTATCCGCTATCTGTTTCTGCTGTTGCGCAGAGCCAGGCTGGGAGAGCACTACCGCCGACGTATTGGTCGCGGGCGCGTTGGTATTGATGGAAACGTCACAGCCTGCGAGCAACAGCAAACCGACCAGTAAAACACCATGCTTCATGCAAAAGCCTCGAGAGTAGAGGGGTCAGCGGGCTATTAAACCGAAAAGTGGGCGGATTGGACAGCCGCAAGGCCCTGCACAACACATTGCTCAAAAGGTCTGAAGTCTGTCGAATTATGACTTGGACGATCTTGGTAGGGGCGCAATAGGATTGCCGCCATCGGAGTTCATAACCAACTCCCCTTATCAGGAATGAACAGATGAACCTCAAATCCCTTATCGCCAACCCACTGGGCTTCGGCACAGCGCCCCTGGGCAACATGTTCCGCAATGTGCCAGAGGCCGAGGTACAAGCCACCGTCGACGCCGCCTGGAACAACGGCGTGCGCTACTTCGACACTGCGCCGTTCTACGGTGCCGGCCTCTCCGAATCGCGCCTGGGCAACGCCCTGGTCGGTCGTCCGCGCGACGAATACGTGCTCAGCACCAAGGTCGGCCGGATCATCCTCGACGAACTGGAAGACCCTACCAGCCGTGAACTGGGCGAGAAGAGCGGCCTGTTCGAACACGGCAACCGCAACCGCATCGTCAACGACTACAGCGCCGACGCTACCCTGCGCTCCATCGAGGACAGCCTGCGTCGCCTGAAGACCGACCGCCTGGACATCGTCTGGATCCACGACATCGCCCAGGACTTCTATGGTGACGAGTGGCTGGAGTGTTTCGAAACCGCACGCAAAGGGGCCTTCCGGGTCCTCACCCGCCTGCGTGAAGAAGGCGTGATCAAGGCGTGGGGCCTGGGCGTGAACCGGGTCGAGCCGATCGAACTGACCCTCGACCTGGACGAACCGCGCCCCGATGGCTTCCTGCTCGCCGGCCGTTACTCGCTGCTGGACCACGACCGCGCTCTGCAACGTGTCATGCCGCAAGCCGTGGAGCAGGGCGTTGGCATCGTCGTCGGCGGCCCATACAGCTCTGGCGTCACTGCCGGTGGCGAGCACTTCGAATACCAGAAGGCCACCCAGCCGGTGCTGGAGAAGCTCGAGCGTATCCGTGCGGTCGCCCGTGCCCATGGTGTCGACGTCAAGGCCGCCGCCTTGCAATTCGCCCTGGCCCACCCGGCCGTGGTCGCAGCGATCCCGGGCTCGACCCGTCCACTGCACGCCAACGAAGACCATGCAGCCCTGAGCGCTGTCATCCCCAGCGCGTTCTGGAGCGACCTGCGTCAACAAGGCTTGATCAACGCCCTGGCGCCTATTCCAAGCGTTTGAACTGACTTTGCGGGGCCGCGTCGCGGCCCTGTCCTTACCGCATCATCGGGGTTGAACCCCAGGAGAAACATCATGGCTACTGCACAATCGTCCATCGACCTTGACATCAATGCCGACCGTGTCTGGCAACTGATCGGCGGCTTCGACTCGCTGCCCGACTGGCTGCCGTTCATTCCACAAAGCGCCCTGAGTGAAGGCGGCCGCGTACGCACGCTCCAGAGCATCGGCGGCGACACCATCATCGAGCGCCTGCTGGACTTCAATGAAGCCGGGCGCAGCTACAGCTACACCATCCTTCAAGGCCCGGCGCCGGTTCGCGACTACCAGTCGACCCTGCGTGTGGTGTCGGCAGGCCAGGGGTCCCGGGTGGAATGGTCCGGCTCGTTTGTGCCGGTCGGTATCAGCGATGCCGAAGCGAGCGCGATGTTCGCCACCATCTACCAGGATGGCCTGGCGGCGCTGAAGCAGGCACTGCAAGGTTGATGGTCGACCTGGGGCCGCAAGGCGGCCCCAGGCCTCAGTTGCCGTGTTTCATTGCGCCGTTAACCACGGCCTTGCTCATTTGCGAAGACTTGTATGCTGGACTTCAGACAACTGCGTTATTTCGTCGCCGTGGCTGAGTTGGAACACGTGGGCAAGGCGGCAGAACAACTGCACATTTCCCAGTCGCCGCTCAGCCGGCAAATTGCCCAGCTCGAAGAACGCCTGGGCCTGCAGCTGTTCGAACGCAGCCAGCAACGGCTGCGCATTACCTCCGACGGCCGCACTTTCCTGCATGAGGCCAAGGCCCTGCTCAAACACGCCGAACGCCTCGAGTCGCTCGGCCGCCGACTGGGCCGGGGCGAGACGGGCGGGCTGTGCATCGGCTACGTCAGCCACGCCATCCATGCCGGGGTGTTACCCAAGGCGTTGCGCCGGGTTCGTGAGGAGCGGCCGGGCATCCATATCGCCCTGTACAACCTGACGGCTCAAGAGCAATTCGAGGGGTTGCGCCAGCGCAGCCTCGATATCGCGCTGGTGTGCGAGCCGATACCGGCGGAGGATCCGGAGCTGCTGGCAACACCGGTATTCAAAGACCCGCTCCATCTCGCGCTACCCTTTGGCCACCCACTGGCCGACAAGGCGCGGATCGAGCCTGCCGATCTTCACGAGCAGGACTGGATCATGGTCGACGGGCACGCTACCCCCAACCGTCGCGAGCGTTTCATGGCCCGTTGCGTGGAGGCAGGCTTTACCCCGCAGACCCGCCTGGAGGCCGCCGAACCACTGAGTGCGCTGGGGCTGGTGTCTGCGGGATTGGGGCTGGCGCTGATACAGCAAAGCATCGGCGCTGACAGCAACCCTGACGTGGTCCTGCGCGAGTTGCCGTGGTTAGGGCAAAGTATCGGCCTCTGGGCCGCCTGGCACCGTGTTGACCTGCGACCGATTGTGGGCGACTTTCGTCAGATCGTATTGGCTGGCGCAGCGTACTAAGGACTCTATGATTCCCTCCCTGGACAGTATTTTCGCCCGACTGCGTTTGCGTCAGTTGCGCCTGCTTATCGAGCTTGATCGCTGCGGCTCACTGCACAAGGCCGCCGAGGCCATGGCCATTTCCCAACCCGGTGCGACCAAGGCATTGCGCGAGGTCGAGGAGATCCTCGGCGTGCCGTTGTTCGTGCGCCAGCCCAGCGGCCTGGTGGCCAACGACGCCGGGCGCTGCGTGGTGCGCTATGCGCGGTTGATCCACAGCGACCTGGGGCATTTGCGCGATGAGATGCTGGGCATCGTCCAGGGGCAGGGCGGGCACCTGGCGGTGGGCAGCATCATGGGGGCCATGCCGATGCTGGTGGGGGCGCTGGGGCGGTTGCGGCGCAAGCAGGCGCAGTTGTCGGTGGAAATCGCCGAGAACACCAGCGCCAACCTGCTCGAACAACTGGACGAAGGGCGCCTGGACCTGGCGATCTGCCGCCCCGGCGTCGGGCGTAATACCGCTGACTACGTGTTCATGGAATTGGCGCAGGAGCCGCTGGCGGTGGTGGCCCATCCGCAGCACCCGTTGGCCAGTGCGCCGGCCCTGGCGATCGGCGACCTGAGCCACTACCGGTGGATCGTCTACCCCGCCAACATGCCCATGCGCCAGGCCCTGGAGCGCGAGTTGAGCGAGGCGGGCGTGGAGGTGCCGCGCTATCCGCTGGAGACGTCGTCCACCTTCGCAACCTTCATGTTGCTGGAGGAAGACCCGACCCTGGTGGCGGTGATTCCCAGCGCGGTGGCGGCCTTCGCCGAACAGCGTGGCCTGCTGGTGTCGCTTGCGGTGCGCTTGCGGGCGTTGAGCGAGCCGTTCGGGGTGGTACATCGGGTCGGCTCGCCACTGTCCCATGCGGCGCAGCTGCTGGTCGAAGAGTTGCTCACGCCCTGAATGCACAGGGACCGCCAAGCGGCCCCAGGCACCGTCAGAACTGCCGTTCGCGGTAGTCGATCAGGCTCGAGAACAGGGCAATCAGCAGCGCCGCGACCACGAAGAAGATCAAGGCGAAGAAGTACTCGCCGGTGAACTGCACGATCAGGCCGATTGCGATCGGCACCAACACGCCCGCCATGTTGCCGCAGAAGTTCATGGTCCCGCCCAGCACGCCGGTGCGCGAAGGGCCGCCGATGATCGCCGGCAGGCACCAGTACATGCCGCACCAACGGATGAAGAACATCGCCACGCACAGCAGGGTGATCACCGGGCCCGTGCTGGCGACGAAGGCCGCCGCGAGGATGCACGCCGCCGCGACCAGTGCCGAGCCGCTGAACATCGAGCGCATCACCAGGTTCGGCGAGGCGCCGCTGGCACGCCACTTGTCACCGATCCAGCCGCCGACCAGCTCACCGATGAAACCGCACATGAAGATCAAAAAGGTCGCCCCGCCCATCGCCGAGATGTCCAGGCCGTGGGCCTTGTGCAGGTAGCTGGGCATCCAGGTCAGCAGGCCGTAGAACACCGCGAGGATGCAGCTGTAGCCGGCGAACATGGCGAAGATCGAGCGGTCCTTGAGCAGCACGCGCAGGGGAATGCTGGCCCTGGCGGCGGCATGGGCGCTGGCGTTGCCTTCGGTGATGTGGCGCAGCTCGGCTTCGTTGACCCCTGGGTGTTCGCTGGGGTGGTTGCGGATGTACTTCCAGGCCAGGATGCCGGCCAGGATGGTGCCCACCCCGGCGACCACGAAGGCCAGGCGCCAGGAGCCGAGCCAGGCGATCAGCCCGGAGATGAGAATCGCGCCCAGGGCGCTGCCCAGCGGTGCACCGCCATCGACCAGCACCGCGCCACGGCCGCGCTCGTTTGGGGTGAGCCAGGAGCCGTTGAGCTTGGCGCCTGCGGGCATGATCGGCGATTCGGCCACACCCAGGCCGATACGCGTGAACAGCAGCACCAGCCAGTGATGCGAGGCTGCGCCCAAGGCCTGGAAGGCGCCCCAGGCGATGGTCGCGGCGCCGATGATGCCACGGGTGTGGAAACGGTCCAGCAACAGGCCACCAGGGATCTGCATCAGTGCATACGACCAGAAGAACGCGCTGAGCATCAGCCCCTCCATGGCCGGTGTCAGGTCGAACTCCGGCGCGATCAGCGGCAGGGCCACCGACAGCGAGGCGCGGTCGATGTAGTTGATCGCGGTAAGCAGCAACAGGATCAGGAAGATGCGCCAGCGCACCGTGGTCATGGGAGCGTTGGCGTCCAGCGCCAGGGCAGCCGGGGAGGAGGTCGTCTTCATCGCAGTGCTCGTTCTTGTGATTATCGGGAGGCACATCGTCCGCACCCTGTGCAGAGGCCGTGTGCGCCCCGATTGTTGGAGCCGCTGGCAAGCCTTCGGTAATGAAAAGAGCTGATCCAGGGATAACGCCTGCTTATCGATAAGCGTTGGTTATCCCCGGATCAGCTCTTTTCATTATCCGGCGCGTCTGCAGCGCCCCTAGATTGCCCAGGCACGGCTCGCCGCGACTCACGGCGGGTTCAACAAGAACAACGCGGCTCCACGTGCCTGAGGATCTTCCATGAGCAACTTCCAGTTCCATTTCCCCACCATCACCCAGTGCGGCGAAGGCTTGGCCAACCAGGCCGGCGCGCTGCTCAAGCCCCATTTCCAGGGGGCCTTGCTGGTGGTGACCGACCAGGGCCTGATCGACGCAGGCATCCTGGGCGGCTTCTTCGCTTCCCTGGAGCAGGCCGGCATCGACTACCACCTGTTCTCGGCGGTGCAAGCCAACCCCAGCACCGACGTCCTCGACGCTGCCGTGCTCCTGTTGCGTGAGCACGATTGCAAGGCGGTGATCGGCGTGGGTGGCGGCAGCAGCATCGACACCGCCAAGGGCGTTGCGGCGATGGCCAGCAACCCGGGCAGCATCCTGGACTACGAAGGTTATGACCGGCTGGTCAACCCGCCGCTGCCGATCTTCGCCATCCCGACCACCGCCGGCACCGGCAGCGAGTGCACCGCCTCGACGGTGTTCACCAACAAGCAGACGCTGTTCAAGACCGTCATCATCAGCCCGCAGCTGTTCCCGCGCCTGGCCATCCTGGACCCTGCACTGACCCTGAACCTGCCGGCTTCGATCACCGCCGCCACCGGCATGGACGCATTGACCCACGCCATCGAGTCCTACGTATCGCGCCAGGCCAACCCGATCAGCCAGGCCATGGCCTTGCAGGCGATCCGCATGATCGCGGGCAGCCTGCAGAAGTGCTACTTCGTCGGCGCCGACATGGCCGCCCGGGAGCAGATGCTGCTGGGTTCGTTCCTGGCCGGCGTGGCGTTCTCCCAGTCCAAGCTGGGCAATGTGCACGCCATCTCCCACACCTTTGGTGGCGTGTTCAACATCCCCCATGGCATCGCCAACGCGGCGCTGCTGCCCTATGTGATCAAGTTCAACCTGCCGGCCTGCCCGGAGCGCATGCGTGATATCGCCATCGCCATGGGCGCCGACGTCACCGGCCTGAGCCTGGAGCAGGCGGCGGCCTGCACGGTGGAGCGCGTGGTGGCGCTGAACCGTGCCATCGGGATCCCCGCCACCATCCGTGAGCTGGGCGTGGACCTGGAGTTCCTGCCGCAGATGGTCAGCGACTCCATGCGCAGCGGCAATGTGCGGGTCAACCCGCGCCTGACCACGGCCCGCGATGTCGAGCAACTGATCACCGACGCCTACCACGGCAACCTCTGAACCCCATTACCCAACGCGTGCCCGGCGCGGGCACGCCTGCCCAGGAGTCCCTGTTCATGTTCTATGAAATGCGTACCTACACCCTGCACATCGGCAAGATGAAGGAGTACCTGGAACACTTCGAGAAAGAAGGCCTGCCGGTGATCTCGCGCTACGCGACGCTGGTTGGCTGGTGGTACACCGAGATCGGCGAGCTCAACCAGGTGGTGCACATCTGGGCCTACGAGAGCCTGGATGACCGCATCCGTCGCCGAGCCGCGCTCTACGAGGACCGCGACTGGCTCGAGCGCTTCATCCCCAAGGCCTTCCCCATGCTGATCCGCATGGAGTCCAAACTGCTGATGCCGGCGGCGTTCTCGCCGATCAAGTGACCCTGTTTTCTTGCGAGCGTATTTTTCATGTCCGACGGATACAACTACATCGGCGGGCGCCGCAGCGGCCTGGGCGCGGTGTTGCTGAGCAGCATCGATGCCCACAGCGGCGAGCGCCTGCCCGGGTTCTTCTACCAGGCCACCGACGCGGAAGTGGAGGCCGCAGCTCAGGCGGCGGCCACGGCTTACCCTGTTTATCGCGCCCTGGCGCCGCAGCGCCGGGCGTGCTTCCTGGAGGCCATCGCCGACGAACTGGACGCCCTGGGGAGTGACTTCATCGCCTTGGTCGGGCGCGAAACCGCCTTGCCGGCACCGCGTATCAAAGGTGAGCGCGGGCGCACCAGCGGGCAGTTGCGGTTGTTTGCTCAGGTACTGCGCCGGGGCGATTACCTGGGGGCGCGCATCGACCGCGCCTTGCCCCAGCGCCAGCCGCTGCCGCGCCTGGACCTGCGTCAGTGCCGTCTGGGCATAGGCCCGGTGGCGGTGTTCGGCGCCAGCAATTTCCCGCTGGCGTTCTCCACCGCCGGCGGTGACACCGCCGCAGCACTGGCCGCGGGCTGCCCGGTGGTGGTCAAGGCCCACAGCGGCCACATGGCCACGGCCCAGCAGGTGGCCGACGCCATCGAGCGTGCGGCCCGTCATACGCAGATGCCGGCGGGGGTGTTCAACATGATCTTCGGCAGTGGTGTGGGCGAGCGCCTGGTGCGCCATCCGGCGATCCAGGCTGTGGGTTTCACCGGCTCGCTGAAGGGCGGCCGAGCCTTGTGCGACCTGGCGGCGGCGCGCCCCCAGCCGATACCGGTGTTTGCCGAAATGAGCAGCATCAACCCGGTGCTGGTCCTGCCCGAGGCGCTGCTTCGGCGGGGTGAGGCCATCGCCCGCGAGCTGAGTGCGTCGGTCGTGCAAGGGGCAGGGCAGTTCTGCACCAACCCTGGCCTGGTGATTGGCCTGCGCTCGCCCGAATTCAGCGCGTTCGTCGAGGCCTTGCGCCTGCACTTGGACGACCAGCCGGCGCAGACCATGCTCAACCGCGGCCACCCTGGCCAGCTACACGGCAGGCTTGCGCGCCCTGGCAGCGCACCCACAGGTTCAGCGTTTGAGTGCCGCCTGCCATGACGGCGCTCAGGCTTCGGCGCAACTGTTCAAGGCCGATGTGCAGTTGTTGCTCGAAGGTGACGAGCTGTTGCAGGAGGAGGTGTTCGGCCCGGCCACCGTGGTGGTGGAAGCAGCTGACCGTGAGGAACTGCACCGGGCCCTGGCCGGGCTGCGGGGGCAACTGACCGCCACCTTGATCGGTGAGCCGGCTGAACTCCTCGAGGCCGGCGACCTGCTGGCACGGCTGGAGGAGAAGGTCGGACGGGTGCTGGTCAACGGTTACCCGACCGGGGTCGAGGTCTGCGATGCCATGGTTCATGGTGGCCCGTACCCGGCCACCTCGGATGCACGCGGCACTTCGGTGGGTACCCTGGCCATCGACCGTTTCCTGCGGCCGGTGTGCTACCAGAACCTGCCCGACGCACTGCTGCCCGATGCACTGAAGAATGCCAACCCGCTGGGTATCAACCGCCTGGTGGATGGAGTGTTCAGCCGCGACCCGCTGTAGCACCATCGGGGCAATTTCACTGGCCCTGTCCTTATGCCAGGGCCGGTGACCTCTGTGCGATTCATTCACTAAGGAGCCGATCATGGATCTAGGTATCAAAGGCCGCTGGGCGATCGTCTGCGCCGCCAGCCAAGGGCTGGGCAAAGGCTGCGCCGAGGCCCTGGCGGGCGAAGGCGTCAACCTGGTGATCAATGCGCGTACCGCCGCTACCCTGGAGCAGACTGCTGCCGAGCTGCGTAGCCGGTTCCCGGCAATCGAGGTGGCCACGGTCGTCGGTGACGTGGCCGAGCCTGCGGTCCGCCAGGCCCTGCTCAGCGCCTGCCCGCACGTCGATATCCTGGTCAACAATGCTGGCGGCCCGCCGCCAGGGGATTTCCGTGACTGGGGCCGGGATGACTGGTTCAAGGCGCTGGACGCCAACATGCTCACGCCGATCGAACTGATCAAGGCCGTGGTGGACGGCATGGCCGAACGTGGCTTTGGCCGGGTGGTGAACATCACCTCCGGTGCGGTCAAGGCGCCGATCGACATCCTGGGCCTGTCCAATGGCGCACGTAGCGGCCTGACCGGCTTCATCGCCGGGCTTGCCCGCCAGCAGCGCCTGGCCGGGCGCAATGTGACCTTGAACAACTTGCTGCCAGGCGCGTTCGACACGGCACGCCTGCACAAGACCCTGCAGGCAGCGAGCCAGGCCAGCGGTGACCTGCAGGCGACGACCCAGGCACGCCGCCAGGCGATCCCGGCGGCGCGGTTCGGCAATGCCGAGGAGTTCGGAGCCTATTGTGCGTTCCTCTGCAGTGCCCATGGGGGCTATATCACCGGGCAGAACCTGCTGATCGATGGCGGGGCCTATCCAGGGACCTTCTGAGCAACATTGTCAATGAGCTGCAGACCGTCCAGGCCGGCGTTCGGGGTCCAGCCCCAGGCTCGATGGGTGTTGTGCATAGGGAGTCCTCGTGAAAGTAGCAGGGCAGGGTAGCCATCAATGACAAAGGGCCGCTTGGCGGCCCTTGTGTTCAGGCAAGCTGGATTCAGATTGCGAGGCTGTCGACCACACCGCCGTCGACCCGCAGGGCCGCACCAGTGGTGGCGGAGGAGTAAGGGGACGCGAGGTAGACCACCAGGTGGGCGACTTCGTCGACCTCGGCGGCGCGCTGGATGATCGAGCTGGGGCGGGCGCTGCGCACGAAATGGTCAGCCTCTTCGCGGATGCTGCGGCCGGAGGCCTTGGCAGCCTCGGCCACCAGGTTGGCGACGCCGTCGGTCAGGGTCGGCCCCGGCAATACTGCGTTGACGGTGACGCCGGTGCCTGCCAGACGCTTGGCCAGACCGTGAGAAACAGCGAGGTTGGCGCTCTTGGTCACGCCGTAGTTGATCATGTCGGCGGGGATGGCGATGCCCGATTCGGAGGAGATGAACAGGATCCTCCCCCAGCCTTTTTCCACCATCCCCGGGGCGTAGTGGCGAGCCAGGCGCACGCCGGACAGCACGTTGGTTTCGTAGAAACGGCTCCACTCGCTGTCGGCCACCTCGAAGAAGTCGACATCGTCGTAGATGCCCAGGTTGTTCACCAGGATGTCGGCCTTGGGGTGGGCGGCGAACAGGGTTTCGGCACCAGCGGCGGTGCCCAGGTCGGCGACGACGCCCTGTACCTGGCCACGCCCGCCCTGGGCGCGCAGTTCGGCCAGGGCGGCATCCACCGATTTCTGGCTGCGGCCGGCGATGACGACGTCGGCATGGGCCCGGGCCAGGCCGCGGGCGATGGCCAGGCCAATACCGCCGGTCGAGCCGCTGATGATGGCGGTGCGTCCGCCGAGGTCGATGTTCATGGAATGGCTCCTGTGGTTGAGTTGCATCGATGAGGCCATGCTAGTGAGGCGCTAAAAGACTGTAAAAGACAGAGTTCGACTGGGTTCAGACCTTTTCGGTCTGGTCCGCCAGCGCCAACACCTGCGCGCGGAAAACCGCCACGATCGGCCGCAGGTCCACCTGGTGCCAGGCCGCCCACAGCCGCACGCAGGGCCTGAACCAGTCCAGCTGGCGCAACACCACGGTAGGGCCCGCGCTGGCCGTCAGGCTGCTCTGCACCATGGCCAGGCCCAGCCCTGCGGACACCAGTCCGAGCACGCTCAGCGGGTCGGTCGCCTCCAGCGACAGGCGTGGAGTGAACCCGGCATCGGCGCAGCGGGCGATGAAGTCATCGCGCTTGTTGACCTGGTCGGGCTGGCCGCCGGTGATGATCCACTCTTGTTCATGCAGGTCGGCGGGGGTGAGTTCGGCCTGGGTCGCCAGCGGATGCTCGGCGGGGATCGCCAGCAGCATGGGGTCGTCCAGTACGGGTCGGGCAAGCAGGTCGGGATCGTTGTCGGGCGCGGGCTCGCAGACCAGGGCGATGTCCAGGCTGCGTTGACGCAGGCCTTCGAACTGCTCGCCGGGTGTCATGTTGTAGAGGGCGATATGGATCTGCGGACGATCGCTACGGATGGCCCGCACCGCGCCGGGCAACACGCCGGCATGGATGGCGTGGTTGACGTAGCCGATGCACAGGCCGCCTTCCTCGCCGCGGCCCAGGCGCTTGCCCAGCGACTCCAGGCGTTCGGCGTGCTTGAGCAGGCCACGGGCTTCGGCCAGGAAGGTGCGCCCGTCAGTGGTCAGGAACAGCCGTTGGTTGCGTCGTTCGAACAGGGCCAGGCCGAGGTGGTCCTCGAGCTGGGCGATCTGCCGGCTCAGCGGGGATTGGGAAATGTGCAGCTGCTCCGCCGCGCGGCCGACGTTTTCACATTCGGCGACGGCGACGAAGTAGCGCAACTGACGCAGATCTTGCATCGGACCTCCAGGGGACTGCCCCACGTTTTACGAGGGCGGTCCCGAACTGGCCAGCCTCAGTGCACCTCAGGTGATGCTACGCAGCCTCGCCGATGGCGTTGGCAGTGGCCTTGCCGCGCCCGCCAAGCCATACCAGCAACAGCCCGCCGGCTGCCAGCAGGCCACCGGCTACCGGTATTGCAGCATAGCCAAGGTCCAGGCTGATGACGCCGCCACCCAGCGCCGCGCCCACCGCGTTGCCGAGGTTGAACGCGCCGACGTTGATCGAAGATGCAAGGCCCGGGGCCTCGGCAGCGGCGATCATCACGCGCATCTGCAGTGGCGGCACCACGGCGAAGGTGAACACGCCCCATACCAGCAGGGCCAGGGCGGCGCCGAGGTGGCTGCCCAGTACCAGCGGCATCAGCACCATGATCAAGGCCAGGACACCGAGGAAGATCCGTGCCGAGCCGTCCAGCGACCAGTCGGCCAGGCGACCGCCCAGGCTGTTGCCGATGGTGAAACCCACGCCGATCAGCACAAGGCCAAGGGTGACGAAGCTGTCCGAGGCGCCAGTCAGTTCGGCCAGCACGGGGGCTACGTAGGTGTACAGGGTAAACATCGCACCGGCGCCGAGCACGGTGGTGGCCATGGCCAGCAGCACCTTTGGCCGGGCGATCACGGCCAGTTCGCGGCGTACATCGGGCACGCTGCCACGCTCGCCCTTGGGCAGGGCATACCACAAGGCGGCCATGGCGAGGATGCCGAGCAGCGCGGTGCCGGCGAAGGCCAGGCGCCAGCCGACCTGCTGGCCGATCCAGGTGGCGGCGGGCACGCCACCGATGTTGGCGATGGTCAGGCCCATGAACATGGTGGCGATGGCGCTGGCCTGTTTCTCACGTGGCACCACGCTGGCAGCCACCACCGCACCCAGGCCGAAGAAGGCACCATGGTTGAGGCTGGTGATCAGGCGCGAGGCGAGCAGGGTGCCGTAGCTCGGCGCCAGGGCCGAGAGCAAGTTGCCCAGGGTGAAGATGGCCATCAGCGCGATCAGTGCACCGCGCTTGCCGAAGCGGCTGAACAGCAGGGTCATGACCGGGGCGCCGAGCATCACGCCAATGGCATAGGCCGTCACCAGCATGCCGGCGCTGGGGATGCTGACATCCATGCCTTCGGCAATCACCGGCAGCAGGCCCATGGGGGTGAACTCGGTAGTGCCGATGCCGAAGGCGCCGATGGCCAGGGCGGTCAAGACGTGCCCGGGTTTCATTGTGCGGACTCCTGCGCGGCGAAGGTGGGGAATGGGGTCTGATCATGCAGGCTCATTGGGTGGCCTCCGATTGGTGTTGTGAGCGATGCGGGAACGGATCGCTTGGTGGGCGCAGTATCGCCATCTTGTGCGGGTGGATTAAGTCATGACTGCGTCAATGACTTTTGACTCGAAATCACGGATCAACAGAGGGAAAGCCCGCAGCTAGAGTATTCGCAGCGGGCAGGGGACTGGTTGGTAGAGCGGTCAGTGAATGGCAACCGGATTGATGTTGACTTGCGTGGAGCCAACATAGAGCGGTTGGCCGAGCACAAACAGGAACTCCCAGACCTTGTCGTGCACCAATGCACGGCTGTCGATAAGTTCCAGGTTGTAGATACCGCGCTTGGCGAGCATGTATTGGTTGACCGGGAACTCGTCCTTGCCATGGGGATTCGGATAAACCTCCGAGGCCCAGGTGTCGCCGCCGAACGCGACGATGCCCTGGTCTGCAAGCCATTGCGCCGCTTGCATGCCGATGCCGGGTTCCACTTCCAGGAACTGCTTGTTGTCCTTGCCGATCAATTCCAGCCAACCGGTGTTGAACAGCACCACATCGCCTTTGCGCAGGGTCAGGCCTTGCTGCTTCAACACCGCCTGGATGTCGGCCACGCTGAACTCGGTGCCACCGGGTACGATGGCCTTGTTGTAATGAGCGGTCATGTCCAGCACCACGCCACGGGTCACTATCGGCGGCACTTTCTCGACCCCGAGCCTGGTGACGCCATCGACAGTCACGAAGTCGGCCGCTTTGTTGCCGTTGTAGTACACATTATCGATGCCGATATGGCCAATCCCGTTGAGCTGGGTGCCAACGCCTGTCCAGGCGTTTACCAGTTCGTCGTTGAAGGTGAACTTGTTCGGCCCCAGCGACTTGCCGGCCTGCTGCCCGACCTGCACGTTGTACAGGCGGAAACTACGATGGCGGAATGCAGGAAGGTTGTTGTCCACGGGTACGGCCAACGGATAGGTCTTGCCCGTCTTGACCAGGCCGACCGCCTGTTTGACCACATCCGGGGTCAACAAGTTGGCAGCGCCGATTTCATCGTTCGGGCCGTAGGCCGACGGGTACCAATCGGCTGCAGAGGCGGCCTGCATGGCAAGCGGCAGCAAGGCCGCCAGGGCGAATTTTGAAAAGGTTTTCATCGTGGTTCTCCAGTTGACGAAGGCCGTCAAGGCAAGTGCGAACAGCGCAAGGGGATGATGCGGTCCAGTGGTCTGAGCAATGGCTCGCAGTTTGCGGCGTTTAAAATTGCGAATTAAGCCCTGTACAAGCCAAATTCATTTGACTTGAATTCAAGAATGGAAATTACACCAGAGGAGAAGTTTCAGGCGGTAGTTGCCGGCAGAGTATGTTGCCAGGGGGAGGGCAGGAGAGAAGTCCAGATGCCTTAAGTATCAAATTAGATAATTCTGTATATGTTCATATCGAGCACTGACTTCGCAGCCACCTAATCAATGCAGTCAATAATGAAATTCCAAGCATGGTCGTTACTGGCTACTTAGGGAGTGAAGCAACTTCTTGGCAACCACTGCCTATGATTCAAATGAGTGAACATCTGGTCGAGTTATATTTGGCGCCTATAAATTCGCGACAAAGGGGCAGGCCGCAATCAGATCTGTGAAGCGAAGCGTTGTCATCAGGCCCAAGTATCAAGTGCCATGAGTCGTCAGCGTTACCTCTGTGTGCTGGCCAACTCAGCGTCTTGCCACCCGCCACCAAGCGCCGCATAAAGATTGACCTCTGCCACTAACTGCGCCAACCGGTCACTGATCAACCCTTGCTGTGCGCTGAACAATGATCGTTGTGCGTCGAGAAAAACAAGGCTGCTGTCCAATCCAGTGCGATAACGGTTCTCGGCGAGGGTGTAGTAACGCTGGCTCGCCGCCACCAGTTCGCGCTGTGCCTGCAACTGCCGTTGGTAGGTTGCCCGTGCCGCAAGCCCGTCAGCGACTTCCTGAAACGCGTTCTGAATAGCCTTTTCGTATTCTGCTACCTGAATGTCCTTCTGCAATTGCGCATAGTCCAGGCTGGCCCGCAGGGCTCCGGCGGTGAAGATCGGCAGACTGATCTGTGGCTGGAACAGCCAGCTACCGCTGCCCGCGCCGAACAGGCCGTCAAGTTCGCGGCTGCTGCTGCCAGCGTTGGCGGTCAGGTTGATGCTGGGGAAGAACGCAGCCCGCGCAGCGCCAATGTTGGCGTTGGCCGCGCGTAGCCGATACTCGGCCTGGATGATGTCCGGACGGCGTTGCAGCAGGTCGGAGGGCAGGCCTGCCGGCATTTCGGCGATCTGCTCATCGGCCAGGGCCAGGACGGCCAGGTCATCGGCCACAGGTGCGCCTACCAGCAAGGTCAACTGGTTGAGGTCTTCGGCCACCCGCCGCTTGTAGCGCGCCACGGCGGCGCGGGTGCTGTCGACACTGGTGCGTGCCTGAATCTGGTCTAGCGCCGACACCGTACCGGCACGCCGCTGATTGCTGGTCAAGCGCAGGCTGCGTTCGTCGGCTGCCAAGGTATCCAAGGCCAGCGTCAGCAGTTCTTGATCGGCACGCCAGGTCAGGTAACCGCTGGCAACGCTTGCCACCAGGCTCAATTGCGTGCTGCGCCGGGCCTGATCGCTGGCCAGGTAGGTGAGTAGCGCCTGGTCGCTGAGGCTGCGCACCCGGCCGAACAGGTCCAGTTCGTAGGCGCTGACACCGAGTGTCGCCGCGTAGGTCGAGGAGATCATGCCTTGGTCGGTGCCGGTCATGCCGCGCGGCAGGTACTGGCGCTTGCCCTGTGCGTCGGCAGTCACTTTGGGGAACAGGTCGGCCCGCTGGATGCGATATTGCGCTCGATAGGCCTCCACATTGAGCGCCGCGGTGCGCAAGTCACGGTTGTTGGCCAGGGCATTGTCGATCAGCTGGCGCAATACCGGGTCATGGAACACCTGGCGCCAGTCCTGGACAGGTCGGTGTTCCAAGGCATTGCCCTGATAGGCAGGCCCCTGCGGGAACTGCTCGACCACCGGTGCCGACGGGCGCTGGTAGTCGGGAGCCAGGGAGCAGCCGCACACAAGTGCGGCGCAGAGCGTCAGTGTATGTCGGTGCATTGCGGGTCTCTTGGAGTCAGGCGCCTGCCATCCATCTGGCCAGGCCGTGGCGACCACTGATCCCCAACTTGGCGGTGGCGCGCTTGAGGTAGGTTTCGATAGAGCTGCTCTTCACGTTCAGCCGTTGCGCCATTTCAGGCACCGTGTCGCCGGTCAGCAACCCCAGGCAGACCTCCTGTTCGCGGGTGGAGAGCTTTACTGCCTCCTGAGCCACGCGCTCGGCGAAGGACTGGCGCAGCGAGCCGGCTTCCAGTTCTGCTGCAGGCCTGCCGGAGTGACGGGCGATACCTTGTCCCAGCCGCTGGCCGTGGTGCTCGACCAACGGCAGCAAGGCGTCGGAGAGGCTTTTGAGCTGCGACAGCTCCCCCAGGGTGAAAGGCCGCTGGCTGGGCAGGCGATGGAAGCAGATGACCCAGCGCCTGTCGCCGCTACGGGAAACCAGATGACACTGGTGGGCACTGTGGCTGTCGTGTGGTGGGGCCTTGAACTCGATCAACAGCGGGTCGGTCATCTGCATGATGCTGTGCAGAAACGGATCGCGCAGCGGGGCGGCACTTGGCGCCCGTTCTGCCCCGGCGTTCCCCAGTACCTTGATGTGGCTGACACTGACCTGGCGTGGGTCGAGCGTCCATTCGCTGAGGTCAAGCCTGTGAATTGGTACCTGGGCGTCGACCAGGCGAAACATCTGCTCGGCGAAATCATCGGCGCCGCTGCTGGCGATCAGTTCACCCAGTTGCAGATACAGATGGGGGTCGGGGCGCTGTTCGAGGCTGGCGTTCAGCTTCATATCCTTGTCGTCCTTGATTCAAAACGTTACGGCGGGTGGTCTCGCGATCGAGTCTCCGGGTTGCAAATGAGTGATGGCGGTATTCAAGCCCGCCTTGGAGGCGGCGTCTGTAATGGAAAACCGGGACAGAAAATGTCAGAAATTGCTGAACGATAAGTGGCTCAGCGCCCTGGGTTTCAGCAGCCATTCAGGCAAGTAGCCAGCGATTTGGCGTCATAAGCCCGGCGGTTCGCAGCGGATCCGGCACAATCGATTCAGGAGTAGGTCATTGGGGGCTGCTTCCCATGGCAAATCTCTTACAGGCTTTTCAGCTGCCGAGGATGGTGGCACCGGATGTCCGGGTTTCAGGGGCCATACAGGGTGGGATGGCGGTGCTTGAATCTGCGGATGATCAATCAGAAGGATCTGCCCCCTCATGCCAGCCGCCGAAACCTTTGCCCTGACTGCTGCCCAGCGCGATATCTGGCTGGACCAGATCAGCCACGGCGACTCGCCGCTGTACAACATAGGCGCTTATGTCGTACTGCAAGGAGCAGTGGATGTGGCGCGGCTGCAGGCCGCCCTGGCGCACCTTGTGGCCCTGCATGAAGGGTTGCGCACGGTGCTGGTGGCTGGGCATGGGGTGCCACGCCAACGCTTTGCCGAGAACGTGACGGTTGAACTAGCCGAGTACGACGTCCGCGCGACCGACGATCCGTTCGCAGCCGCCAAAGGCCTTCTGCACGACCAGATGCAAAAAGTGTTTGCCCTGGAGGGAGGCCCGTTATGGGGCGCGCAGTTGATCAGGCTGCAAGACCAGCGCTACCTGTTCGCCCTGCAGGCGCACCACTTGATCCTCGATGGTTGGGGCGTGGACCTGTGGTTCAAGCAAGTCGCTGATTACTATGGCTTGATAGGGCAAGGCTTACCGCTGCCGACCACGGCGCCGTCCTATCGTGAATTCATCGACGACGATGCCCAGTACCAGGCTTCGCCCCGTCATGGCAGCGACCGCGACTACTGGTTGGCCAAGTTCAGGCAGTTGCCCGATGCCCTGTTGTCGCCGCGTGAGCGTGGCGCGGTGTCGGCCGGCGAGCCGAGTGCAGTGCTCGAACAACCCTTCGATACGCGCCTGCTTGCGCGCATGCGGCAACTGGGCACGGACCTGCAGGCCTCGGCGTTTCATGTACTGCTGGCTGCGATGCACGTGTGCTGCGCGCGCACCTGGCAACGCGACGACTGGGTGGTTGGCTTGCCGGTGCGCAACCGTGGCAATGCCCGTCTCAAATCGACCATGGGGCTGTTCACCCAGGTCAGCGCCTTGCGCATGGACTTCGGACGCAACGGCTCGTTCGCCGAACTGGTGTGCGGCATCCGTGATGCCCTCAAGCGGGATTTTCGCCATCAGCGGTTCGCCCTTAGCGAGTTGAACCGCGCCCTCGGCGCGCTGCGCGAAGAACGGCCGCAGCTGTTCGAGCTGATGGCATCGTTCGAGGAAGACGGCAATGACCTGCGCTTTGGCGATATCAGCGGCCATACGGTGATGGTCTGCAATGGCCACGAACCCACGCCGCTCAGCGTCCACCTGCGCAGCAACCGCCACAGCGACAATGCCCACCTGCATTTGGTCTACAGCCGCGCCTGGTTCAGCGCGGACCAAGTCGAGGCATTGGCCGCCCGCCTGTTGCATGTGCTCGAGCAAGGGTTGCAGCAGCCCGGCTTGTGCATTGGCGCCTTTGACCTGCCGACCCCCAGCGAGCATGCGCAGCTGCAGCAATGGAACCGTTCGGCAGTGTCGCCCGGGCACGCTGAAGGGCTGATACACCGGCGTATCGAAGCCCAGGCCATGGCCAGGCCACAGGCGCTGGCAGCGCTGCACGAAGGCCAGGGCCTGAGCTACGGCGAGTTGAACCGGCGCGCCAACCACCTGGCGCAGCACCTGATCGGCCTGGGTGCCGGGCCTGACCTGCGTGTCGCGGTGGTCGCCCAACGTGGCCTGGATACCTTGGTCGGGCTGCTGGCGGTACTCAAGGCTGGGGCCGCGTATGTGCCGATCGACCCCGCTCACCCGCAGGAGCGCCTGGCCTATCTGCTCGAAGACAGCGCACCGCAAGTGGTGCTGAGCCTCTCACGGTTGAGGGGGCGGCTGCCTGCCCACGGCCTGCCGCTGATCGAACTCGACCGCTACCCATGGCCCGAAACGAGCGAAGCCGAACCTGCAGTTGCGCAGCTGGCGCCGCACAACCTGGCTTATGTCATCTACACCTCCGGCTCCACCGGCCTACCCAAAGGCGTGATGGTCGAGCACCGGATGCTGGCCAACCTGGTCGATTGGCACTGCGCCAGCTTCAACCTGGGGCCTGGCCGAAACCAGTCGAGCCTGGCCGGTTTCGGCTTTGATGCCATGGCCTGGGAGGTCTGGCCGACCCTGTGCAGCGGTGCGACGCTGCACCTGGCGCCGGTGCGCGACGGGGCCGAGGACATTGACGCCTTGCTGCGCTGGTGGCGGGCGCAGCCGCTGGACATCAGCTTCCTGCCGACCCCGGTGGCCGAACATGCCTTTGCCCAGGGCGAGCTGCACCCGACCCTGCAAACCCTGCTCATCGGCGGCGACCGCCTGCGTCGCCTGGCGCGCGAACGTCGCTACCGCGTCATCAACAACTACGGCCCCACTGAAGCCACGGTGGTGGCGACCTCGGGTCTGGTCGAGGCAGGCCGGCCGCTGCATATCGGTGGGCCGGTAGCCAACACCCGCCTGTACGTGCTCGACGAGCAGCGCCAGCTGTTGCCGATCGGCGCTGCCGGTGAGCTGTACATCGGCGGCAGCGGCGTGGCCCGCGGTTATCTGAACCGGCCTGAACTGACCGCTGAACGCTTTCTCGACGATCCCTTCAGCCCTGAGCCCGAGGCCCGCCTGTACCGCACCGGCGACCTGGCGCGCTGGCTGCCCGACGGCACCCTGGAGTACCTCGGGCGCAACGATGACCAGGTGAAGATCCGTGGCGTGCGAGTAGAGTTGGCTGAGATCGAGGCGGCCCTGGCCAGTCACGCTGCAGTGCGCGAATGTGTCGTGTTGCTGCGCGACGGCCAGTTGCAGGCGTGGTTCATCGGCGCAGCACCGGTGACCCCGCGAGTGCTGCATGAGCATCTGCGCGCGCAACTGCCTGCTGCCTTGCTGCCAGCCGCATATGTGGGCCTGGCCAGCTGGCCGCTCACCGCCAACGGCAAGCTTGACCGCCGCGCTTTGCCCGCTGCCGACGAGCCGGCCAAGGTGCGCCGAGAGCATGAGGAGCCCATGGGCGACATCGAGCAGCGCCTGGCACTTTTGTGGGCCGAGTTGCTGCAGGTCGAGCGGGTAGGGCGCCAGGACCATTTCTTCGAGCTGGGTGGCCATTCGCTGCTGGCGGTGCAGTTGATCGAACGCATGCGTCAGCAAGGGCTGCAAGCTGACGTGCAGGTGCTGTTCGGCCAATCGACCCTGGCCAGCCTGGCTGCCGCCGTGGTGGTGGGCGAAGCCGCAACGGTACCCGCCAATGGTGTGCCGTCGGGGTGCCAGCAGATTACCCCCGAGATGCTCAGGTTGACCGATCTCGACCAGGCTGCCATCCAGCGCATCGTCGCCACGGTGCCGGGCGGCGCAGGCAATGTGCAGGAGATCTACCCGCTGGCACCCTTGCAGCAAGGGTTGCTGTACCACCACGTGACCGATGAACAGGACCCTTATCAGCAGCAGGTGTTGTTCGCCTTTGCCAGCCACGCACAGCTACAGGCCTTTGCCGTTGCCTTGCAACAAGTAATCGATCGGCACGACATCCTGCGCACCAGCCTTCTTTGGGAAGGCTTGGAGCACCCGCAACAAGTTGTCTGGCGCAAGGCGCGCTTGCCGGTCGACAACTGGACAGCTGAACGGCCAGGTGACGATTGGGCAGCGCAGTTGCGCTGTGCCTACGATCCACAACGTCGGCCCCTGGATTTGCGCCAGGCGCCGATGATGGCACTGGTGACTGCTGAAGAGGCGGCGCAGGGCCGCTGGCTGGGGCTGCTGCGTTTTCACCACCTGGTCAACGATGCCGTTTCGTTGCAGGTACTGTTTGGCGAGCTCGATACGTTCATGCACGGCCGGGGCGAGCAACTGCCGCCGCCGGTGCCGTACCGCGACTATGTGGCGCTCAGCGGCGCTGACGAGCGCCAGGCCGGCCACGAAGCCTTTTTCCGCGATCAACTGGCCGGCGTCGAGCCGCCTGCGCCCGTTGCGGGGCTGGGCGGTGTCGCGGTAGACGAGCAGGACCTGCAGACCCATGCCGTGGCGCTTGACCCCGGCTTGACTGACCTGCTGCGCACTCAGGCACGTCAGCACGGCGTGGGCCTGCCCAGCCTGCTGCACCTGGCCTGGGCCCAGGTGCTCGGTAGCCTGTCAGGGCGCGATGAGGTGGTGATCGGCACCGTGCTGCTGGGCCGCGCCATGGCCGGCAAAGGCGCCGACCGCGCCCTGGGCATGTTCATTAACAGCTTGCCGTTGCGGGTCAGCCTGGCAAATCACTCACTGGGCCAGGCATTGGTTGAAACCCATGCACGCCTGGCCGCCTTGCTCGGGCACGAAGACGCGCCCTTGCTTCTGGCCCAGCGCTGCAGCGGGCTGCCAGCCGCCACGCCGCTGTTCAACAGCTTGCTCAACTACCGCCAAGGGGCATTGCCGCAGGGGCAGGTGCTGCCCGGTGTGGAACTGCTCGAAGCCAGCGAAGTGTTGAGCCACGGCCTGGTGCTGACGGTCGATGACCCGGGCAACACGCTGCACCTGGCGTTGCGCGCGCCATGTGCGATTGGCGCACCACGGGTGCTGGGCTATCTGCTGACGACCTTGCGCCAATTTGCCCAGAGCGCTGCAGAGCGCCCCCTGAATACCCTTTGCTGCGTGACCGCCGATGAACTGCAGCGCCTGTTGCACACCGTCAACCAGACCGAAGACCGGCAAAGCCCGCTGGATAGCACGCTGCCTGCACTGTTCGAAGCCCAGGTCCGGCGAACTCCCCTGGCTGTCGCGCTGCAGGCCGAAGACGCCAGCCTCGATTATCAGACGCTCAATGCCCAGGCCAACCGCCTGGCCCATCGCCTGATCGCCCTGGGCGTGGGGCCCGATACGCGCGTCGCCCTCTGCCTGGAGCGCGGTGTGTCAATGATGCTGGCGTTGTTGGGCGTACTCAAGGCCGGCGGCGCCTATGTGCCGCTCGACCCTGGCTACCCGGCTGAACGCCTGCGCTTCATGCTCGAAGACAGCGCGCCGAACGTGGTGCTGGTGCATGGCGCCACCCTAGGCCTGTTCGATGCGTTGCCGGTACCGGTGCTCGATCTGGACGGCGACAATTGGCAGGTCTGCAGCGCCGAAAACCCCAAGGTGACAGGCCTGGGCCCCAGGCAGCTCGCCTACGTGATGTACACCTCCGGCTCGACCGGCACGCCCAAGGGCGTGATGATCGAACACCGCGGGCTGTGCAACCTGATGCACTGGGGCTCGCAGATCTGCCCGCCGCAACCGGGTGATGCCTTGCTGCAACGGGCGCCCTACAGTTTCGACGGTTCGGTCTGGGAGTTGTTCTGGCCGCTCTGTGCTGGCCTGCGCCTGGTCCTGGCGCGCCCCGACGGCCATCGCGACCCCGCTTACCTGGTGCAGTTGATCCAGGCCCGGCAGGTCACGACGATGAAGTTCGTGCCGGCATTATTGCATCAGTTTCTCGAGCAGCCGGGCGTCGAACACTGCACCAGCCTGACCGACATTTTCTGTGGCGGGGGCGAGCTGACCCTGGCGCTGCTGCGCAACGTTCGTGAACGCTTGCCCCAGGTGCGTGTGCACAACGTTTATGGCCCCACCGAGGCGACCGTGGACAGCACCGCCTGGACCCTGCACGCACATGAGCCGCTTCCCGCACTGGCCCCACCCATTGGCCGGCCAATCGCCAACACTCGTCTGTACGTGCTTGACCACCACGACCGCCCGGTGCCACTGGGTGCGGTGGGACAATTACACATTGGTGGCGTCGGCGTCGCCCGTGGCTACCTGGGGCTACCGACGCTGCAGGCCGAGCGCTTCATTGCCAGCCCGTTCGTCGAGGGTGATCGCCTTTACCGCACCGGCGACCTGGTGCGCTACCGCCAGGACGGTGAGCTGGACTTTGTTGGCCGCAACGATTTCCAGGTCAAGCTGCGCGGGCTGCGGGTCGAGCTGGGCGAGATCGAGGCGGCGCTGGCAGCGCACCCAAGCGTTGGGCAAAGCGTGGTGCTGATGCGCGAAGAGCGCCTGGTGGCCTATTTCACCTGCCGCGATGGCTGCCAGGCGCCGGCGCTGGAGGTGTTGCGCAGCCACCTGCTCGCGCGCATGCCTGAATACATGGTGCCGCAGGCGTTCGTCGCCCTGGCGCAGTTGCCGTTGAGCGCCAACGGCAAGATCGACCGCAAGGCGCTGCCTGCACCCGGCGAGGATGCGGTGATCAGCCGTGAATTCCAGGCGCCGCAAGGCGAGCTGGAAGCCGCGTTGGCGGCCATCTGGACCGAGGTGCTGAAGATCGAACAGGTTGGGCGCCAGGACAACTTCTTCGAGCTGGGCGGGCATTCATTGCTGGCGGTAAGCCTGGTGGCGCGCATGCGCCAGGCCGGCCTGCATGTCGATGCCCGCACCTTGTTCAGCCAGCCGACCCTGGCGGGGCTGGCGGCCAGCACCCGCCGTGAGCAGCTTGAGGTGGTGATACCGCAGACCACCATTCCCAGCCTGGGTAAACGCAGGCGTCTCTGAGCCTATTGGGGCCGCTGTGCGGCCCATTCGCGGGGCAAGCCCGCTCCCACAGAGATCTGCCCTGCGCTCTACGCCAGACCTGGCTGCACGATTGTCCCCGCTTCCCATGTCAGACCGACCGGTCACGATCCTTTAGCGTGTCCCCGATTCCCATTTCCAGGCAAAGCAGGATGCTTACCGATGCTCTTCAGCGAACTGATGGCTGCTCTTTCCACCCGTGCGATCCGACTCCAGCGTGAAGACCAGGACCTGATTGTCCTGGGTGATGACGAAACCCTGGACGATACCCTGTGGGATGCGCTGTCACGGCACAAGCCGGCCTTGCTGGAGATGCTTGCCGAATACGACGACGACTGGCTGAGCCCGGCGTTCCAGATCACCCCCGACATGCTGCCGCTGGTGCAACTCGACCAACAGGCCATCGACCGCATCGTCGCCAGCGTGCCGGGCGGTGCAGCCAACGTGCAGGACATCTACCCACTGGCTCCGCTGCAGCAGGGCATGCTGTACCAGCATCTGGCGGCCAGCAATGGCGACCCGTACCTGGCCCAGGTGCAACTGCGCTTCACCAGCAAGGCGCACCTGGAGGCCTTCGCCGAGGCCCTGCAATGGGTGATCCAGCGCCACGACATTCTGCGTACGGCGCTGCATTGGGAGTACCTGGACGAGCCGGTGCAGGTGGTGTGGCGTGAGGCGACGCTGGTGCGTGAGGCCGTCGCGGTCGACGGCAGCCAGGCGCTGGCCCGGTTGTGCGAGCGTTTCGACCCGCGCCACTATCGCCTCGACCTGAGCCAGGCGCCATTGATGCAATTGATGCACGCAAGGGGGGAAGGCGGAGCGTGGGTGGCCTTGCTGATGTTCCACCACCTGGTGATGGACCATACCGCGCTGGACATCGTACGCCGCGAGATCCAGGCCCACCTGGCCGGCGAGTCGGCGCAACTGGCGGCCCCCATGCCGTTTCGCAATGTGCTGGCCGCCGCGCGCCTGGCGCTGGACGAGCAGGCCCATGAGCGCTTCTTCCGCGACATGCTCGCCGACCTCGACGAGCCGACCCTGGCCTTCGGCCTGCAAGACAAAGGCGACCAGGCCCTGGAACAGGCGCGCCTGACCTTGCCGGCTGCACTCAGCCAGCGCCTGCGTAGCCAGGCACGTTCGCTCGGGGTGAGCCCGGCGAGCGTGCTGCACCTGGGCTTCGCACGGCTGCTCGGGCAACTGTCGGCGCGCCAGACGGTGGTGTTCGGCAGCGTCCTGTTGGGGCGCATGACCACGGGTGATGGCAGCGAGCAAGCGCTGGGCATGTTCATCAACACCTTGCCGCTGCGCATCGACCTCGGCCAGCACGGCGTGCGCGACGCGCTGCTGGCCACCCACCGGCGGCTCAGCGCCTTGCTCGGCCACGAGCAGGCGTCGCTGGCCCTTGCCCAGCGCTGCAGCGGCGTGGCCGCGCCGGCGCCGCTGTTCAACAGCATGCTCAACTACCGCCACAGTGCGGCCGGTGATGCCGCCGAAGTCATCCCGGTGGCACCGGGCATCGATATCGTCGGTGCCGAAGAACGCACCGACTACCCGCTGACCGTCAGCGTCGACGACCTCGGCGACGACCTGCGCCTGACCGTACAGAGCCTGCCGCAATGGAGCGCAACACGCTTGTGCAGGCAGTTCGAACAGGTACTGGATGCCTTGGTCGAAGCGCTGGAGGCCAATCCCGCTGCGCCACTGCAGGGGCTGGCGGTGCTGCCGGCGTTGGAACGTGACCAGGTGTTGCGCCAGTTCAACGACACCGCTCAGCGCTTTGCGCAGGGCCAGACCGTGCATGCCTTGGTCGAAGCCCAGGCCGCCCGCACGCCGGATGCGTCCGCGCTGATCCAGGCCGGCCAGGTGCTGAGCTATGGCGAGCTGAACCGCCGCGCCAACCAGCTTGCTCACCGGTTGATCGGGCTGGGCGTCAAGCTGGGTGACCGGGTCGCGTTGTGCCTGCCGCGCAACGCCGAGCGCCTGGTCGGCCTGTTGGCGGTGTTGAAGGCCGGTGCTGCCTACGTGCCGGTGGACCCGACGTACCCGGCCGAGCGTATCGCCTACCTGCTGGCTGACAGCGCGCCGGCCTTGGTGTTGGCCACGGCGGCGATCGAAAACCTGCCGGACATGCCCCGCCTGAACCTGGATCAGCCCCACGCATTCGGCGGGGACGAAACCAACCCGGCACTGCCAGGCCTTGATGCGCAGCAACTGGCTTACCTGGTCTACACCTCCGGCTCCACTGGCCAGCCCAAAGGCGTGATGATTGAACACCACGCACTGGCCAACCTGGTGCATTGGCACTGCCAGGCGTTCGATCTGGCTGCAGGTGTGCACAGCGCCAGCGTGGCCGGTTTCGGTTTCGACGCCATGGCCTGGGAAGTCTGGCCAACCCTGTGTGCCGGCGCCACGCTGCACCTGCCTCCTGAAACCATCGGCAACGAGCATGTCGACGAGTTGCTCGACTGGTGGCTGCAGCAACCGCTGCAGGTCAGTTTCCTGCCCACGCCGGTGGCCGAGCAGGCCCTGCGCCGCGACCGCCAGCACCCGACCCTGCGCACCCTGCTGATCGGCGGCGACCGGTTACGCCAGTTCGAGCGCGACCCCGGCTTCGCGGTGGTCAACAACTATGGCCCGACCGAAACCACCGTGGTGGCGACCTCTGGCCAGCTCGTCCCAGGCGGCGCCTTGCATATCGGCCGGCCAATCGCCAATACCCAGGTGTATGTGCTCGATGAAGGGCTGCAGCCGGTACCGGTGGGCGTCACTGGTGAGCTCTTTATTGGCGGTGCGCAGGTGGCACGCGGCTATTTCAACCGCCCCGAACTGACCAAAGAGCGCTTCCTGCCCGACCCGTTCAGCGAGGTTGCCAATGCCCGCCTGTACCGCAGTGGCGACCTGGTGCGCTGGAACCCTGACGGCACCCTCGACTACCTGGGGCGCAACGATGACCAGGTGAAGATTCGCGGCGTGCGCGTGGAACTGGGCGAGATCGAAGCCGCCCTGGCCGCGCAACCGGGCATCGCCGATGCCGTCGTGCTGGTGCGCGAAGCGCGCCTGCTGGCCTGGTTCACCGAGACGGCGCCGGTTGACCTCGAACGCCTGCGTCAGGCCCTGCAGGCCAGCCTGCCGGCGCAACTGGTGCCGTTGGCATTCATGCGCCTGGATGAACTGCCACTGACCAGCCACGGCAAGCTCGATCGCCGCGCACTGCCCGACCCCGACAGTACCCTGCTGGCCGGCCAGGCCTACGAAGCTGCGCAAAGCGCGACCGAAGTGGCCATGGCTGCGATCTGGGCCGAGGTGCTGGGCGTCGAGCGGGTAGGGCGCCACGACAACTTCTTCGAGCTGGGTGGCCATTCGTTGCTGGCGGTGACCCTGGTCGAGCGCCTGCGCAAGGCGGGCCTGGTGATCGACGTGCGCGTGCTGTTTGCCCAGCCGACCCTGGCCGCGCTCGCCAGTGCGGCGGGGGTCGGCCATGAAGCCAAGGTGCCGGCCAACCAGGTGCCGTACGGCGCCGAACGCATCACGCCAGACCTGCTCAGCCTGATCGAGCTGGACCAGGCCGCAATCGACGCGGTGGTCGCCACGGTGCCCGGTGGCGCCGCCAACGTGCAGGAAATCTACCCGCTGGCGCCGTTGCAGGAAGGCATCCTCTACCACCACCTGAGTGCCGAGCAAGGCGACCCGTACCTGCTGCAGACCCGCCTGGCCTTCGACAGCGTCGAGCGCCTGCTGGCCTGGGCCGGCGCCTTGCAACAGGTCATCGATCGCCACGACATCCTGCGCACTTCGGTGCTCTGGCAGGGCCTGGCGCAGCCGTTGCAGGTGGTATGGCGCACGGCTGAGCTGGTTGTTGGCGAAATCGACGACCTGGTCGATGAGCCGGGTGTCGAGCGCATCGAGCAGTTGCACGCGCGCTTCGACGCCCGTCATTACCGCCTGGACCTGGCCCAGGCACCGCTCACCCGCCTGTATTACAGCCCGGACCCTGGCAACCAGCAGGTGGTGGCCATTCTGCTGTTCCACCACCTGACCCTCGACCACACCGCCATGGACGTGGTCGCCCGGGAAATGCGCGCGCTGCTGTTCGGCCAGGCCGACACCCTGCCGGCGCCAGTGCCGTACCGCAACTACGTGGCCCAGGCACGCCTGGCCGACCCGGCCGGCCATGAAGCGTTCTTCCGCGAGATGCTGGCGGATGTCGAAGAACCGACCTTGCCGCTGGGCTTCGCCGATGTACAAGGCGATGGGCGCGATATCGAAACGGCCTTTGCGCCACTGGATGCCGGCATCAGCCAGCGCCTGCGCGGCCAGGCGCGTCAACTGGGCGTCAGCGCCGCGAGCCTGATGCACCTGGCCTGGGCGCGGGTGCTGGGAGTGCTCGCCAACCGCCACGACGTGGTCTTCGGCACCGTGCTGATGGGCCGGCTGCAGGGTGGCGAGGGGGCCGACCGGGCGCTGGGCATGTTCATCAACACCTTGCCACTGCGGGTCGATACCCGCGCCTCGGCACAGGCTGCGGTGCGCGCAACCCACCGCAGCCTGTCGGCGCTGCTCGGCCATGAGCACGCGCCGCTGGCGCTGGCTCAGCGTTGCAGCGGCGTGGCAGCTTCGGCGCCATTGTTCAGCGCCTTGCTCAACTACCGCCACAGCGCAGCCGATGCGCCGCGCGAAGGCGAGGGCATCTGGGAAGGCGTGCGCCTGCTCGGCGGGGAAGAGCGCAGCAATTACCCGCTGACCCTGAGCGTCAACGACCTGGGCGAAGATTTCAGCTTCAGCGTGCTGGCAGTCGAGGGTATTGGCGCGGCCCGGGTGGTCGAGTGGATGGCCGCCGCGGTTGGCCAGTTGCTGCAGGCGCTGGAGCAAGGGCAGGCCACGCCAGTGGACAGCCTGCCGATCCTCAGCGATGAGGCCCGCCAACAACTGCTCGGTGGCTTCAACGATACCGCCCGCGAGTACCCGCAAGGGCAGACGGTGCATGCCCTGGTCGAAGCCCAGGCTGCCCGCACGCCCGATGCCACGGCGCTGACCCAGGCCGGTGTGACGCTGAGTTACGGCGAGCTGAACCTGAGTGCCAATCGCCTGGCGCACCGCCTGATCGAGCGTGGTGTGCAGCGCGGCGACCGGGTTGCCCTGTGCCTGCCGCGCAGCCTGGAACGGGTGATCAGCCTGCTGGCCGTGCTCAAGGCCGGTGCTGCCTACGTGCCGGTGGACCCCAGCTACCCGGCCGAACGCATCGCCTATCTGCTAAGTGACAGCGCCCCGGCCTTGTTGCTGGCCGAACCGAGCCTCGGCGGTTTGCCGGGCGACGTTCCCCGCCTGGATCTCGACGATGCAGGCGCCTGGCACTCGTCTGACAGCAACCCGCAGGTGACAGGGCTGGATTCCCAGGCACTGGCCTATGTGGTCTACACCTCCGGCTCTACCGGTCTGCCCAAGGGCGTGATGATCGAGCATCAGGCCCTGGCCAACCTGGTGCACTGGCACTGCCAGGCCTTCGCACTGCGCACCGGCGAGCGCACCTCGAGCGTCGCCGGCTTCGGTTTCGACGCCATGGCCTGGGAGGTCTGGCCGGCCTTGTGCGCCGGTGCCACCTTGCACCTGCCGCCTGCGCCTATCGGCAATGAACATGTCGACGAGTTGCTCGACTGGTGGCTGCAGCAGCCACTCACCGTCAGTTTCCTGCCCACCCCAGTAGCCGAACAGGCCCTGCGCCGCGAGCACCAGCACCCGACCTTGCGCACCCTGCTGATCGGCGGCGATCGCCTGCGCCAGTTCGACCGCGACCCCGGCTTCGACCTGGTGAACAACTACGGCCCGACCGAAACCACGGTCGTCGCCACCTCCGGCAAGGTGCTGCCTGGTGCGGCACTGCACATTGGCCAGCCCATCGCCAACACCCGCGTCTACGTGCTCGACGAACACCGCCAGCCGGTACCGATCGGGGTAACCGGTGAGCTGTACATCGGCGGTGCGCAGGTCGCCCGTGGCTACTTCAACCGGCCCGAACTGACGGCCGAGCGCTTCCTCGACGACCCGTTCAGCCGCAAACCGGGGGCGCGCATGTACCGCAGCGGCGACCTGGTGCGCTGGAATGCCGATGGCACCCTGGATTACCTGGGCCGTAACGACGACCAGGTGAAAGTCCGCGGTGTGCGCGTGGAACTGGGTGAAATCGAGGCAGCCTTGCAGGCACAAACGGGCATCGACGATGCCGTGGTGCTGGTGCGTGACGAGCGCTTGCTGGCCTGGTTCACCGAGACCGCGCCAGTGCAACTCGACAGCCTGCGCCAGGCGCTGCAGGCCAGCTTGCCGGCGCACATGCTGCCCCAGGCGTTGATCCGCCTGGCGCAGCTGCCGCTGACCAGCCATGGCAAGCTCGACCGCCGTGCATTACCTGAGCCGGATACTGCCGACCTGATCAGCCATGGCTATGCCGCGCCGCAGGGCCAGACCGAAACCAGCATGGCGGCGATCTGGGCTGACGTACTGGGTATCGAGCGGGTAGGGCGCCACGACAACTTCTTCGAACTGGGCGGCCATTCGTTGCTGGCCGTGACCCTGATCGAGCGCTTGCGCCAACAGGGCCTGCAAACCGACGTGCGGGTGCTGTTCGGCCAACCGACCGTGGCCGCGCTCGCTGCGGCGTTGGGCAACGGTCGCCTGGTAACGGTCCCCGAGAACCGTATCCCGGTGGGCTGCACGCAGATTACCCCGGACATGCTGTCATTGATCGACCTGGCCCCAGCCAGCATCGCGCGCATCGTCGCCACGGTGCCGGGAGGCGCCGCCAACGTTCAGGACATCTACCCGCTGGCACCGCTGCAGGAGGGCATTCTTTACCACCACCTCAGCGCTGCCGGTGCAGACCCGTACCTGCTGCAATGGCGCATCGCGTTCGATTGCCCGGCACGGCTGCAAGCCTTCGCCAGCGCCCTGGACAAGGTCATCGCTCGTCACGACGTGCTGCGCACTGCCGTGCTGTGGGACGGTCTGCGCCAACCAGTGCAAGTGGTGTGGCGCAATGCGCCCCTCGCAATTATTGAAAGCGCCGCCGATCCTGTGGGAGCGGGTCTTGCCCGCGAAGAATCCACCGCGATGCTTGAACTGTGCACTGCCCCGTTGATCCGCCTGCTGCATAACCCGCCGGCTGACAACCAACGCCTTGAAGCCACCCTGCAATTCCACCACATCGTCCTCGACCACACCGCCATGAAGGTGGTCCTCGAAGAAATCCGCGACCACCTGCGCGACCAAGCCCCGACCCAACCCCCGGTGCCGTACCGCAACTACGTGGCACAGGCGCGGTTGGCCATCAGCGAAGCCGAGCACGAAGCGTTCTTCCACGCCGAGCTGGCCGACATCACTGAACCGACCCTGCCGTACGGCCTGACCGACCTACAGGCCCAGGCCGGTGATTTCGACATGGCCACCGTGCAACTGGGGGCTTGCGACTACCAACGCCTGCGCCGACAGGCCCAGCAGCTGGGTGTCAGTGCCGCCAGCCTGTTGCACCTGGCCTGGGCACGCCTGGTGTCGGCCACCAGCGGCAAGGACAGCGTGGTGTTCGGCACGGTGCTGCTCGGTCGCCTGCAAGGGGGGGCCGGTGCCGACCGAGGCCTGGGCATGTTCATCAACACCTTGCCATTGCGCCTGGACCTGGATGGCCTGGGCGTTCGCGAAGGGGTGCGCCTGGCGCACCAGCGCCTGAGCAGTTTGCTGGTGCATGAACACGCGTCCCTCGCCTTGGCCCAGCGCTGCAGCGGCGTGGTTGCGCCGTTGCCGCTGTTCAGCGCGGTGCTCAACTACCGGCATGGCGCCAGTGCTGCCGAGCAGCAGGTGCAGCGCGAGGCCCTGGAGGGCATCGAGGCGTTGCCCAGCGGCGGGCATGGCCACTACCCGCTGAGCGTCAACGTCGACGATCTGGGCGATGGCTTGCGCATGACCGCGCAAGTCATGGCGCAGGTGGGCGCGCAGCGGGTCTGCGAGCAATTGCTGCAAGTGTTGGTCGGTATGCTTGATGCCCTTGAACAGCAGCCGCAATTGCCCTTGCAGCAACTGCCGGTGCTGGCGGCGCAGGAGCGTCAGCAACTGCTGGTCGAAGCCAACGCCACGACGCTGCAGCACGACCTGCAACAACCCCTGCACAGGCTGTTCGAAGCGCAGGTGCGTGTTGCGCCGGATGCGCTGGCCCTGGTGGCCGAAGAGGGCCAGCTCAGCTACCGCCAGCTCGATGAGCAGGCCAACCGCCTGGCCCATCACCTGATCGGGCTCGGGGTGAAACCCGACGATCGCGTAGCGATCTGTGTCGAGCGCGGGCTGTCGCTGGTCGTCGGCCTGCTGGCCATCCTCAAGGCGGGCGGGGCCTACGTGCCCGTCGACCCGGGCTACCCGGCAGAACGCATCCGCCACATGCTGGAGGACAGCGCGCCGCTGGCCGTGCTGGTGCACGGCGCCACCCGTGAAGTGGTGCAGTCTTCGCAGGCACCGCTGATCGATCTGGACGCGTCGGCCTGGGATACCCAGCCGATCAGCAACCCTCGCGTACCTGGCCTGGCGTCGCACCACCTGGCCTATGTGATCTACACCTCCGGCTCCACCGGCCTGCCCAAGGGCGTGATGGTCGAACACCGCAACGTGGTCAACCTGGTGCACTGGAGCCGGCGCCTGTGCGCCGTGGCGGCAGACGGCAGTGTGTTGCACAAGACCCCGGTCAGCTTCGACGCCTCGGTGTGGGAGCTGTTCTGGCCACTGTGCAGCGGCCTGCGCCTGGTGCTGGCCCGCCCGGACGGCCAGCGTGATCCGCATTACCTGGCGCAACTGATCCAGGCACAGCGGGTGAACGTGGTGCAATTCGTGCCAGCACTGCTGCAGCAGTTCCTTGAGTACCCGCAGAGCGCAGATTGCAGCAGCCTCAGCGATATCGTCTGTGGCGGTGGCGAGTTGACCCAGGCACTGGCCGCGCGGGTGCGCCAGCAACTGCCGGGCGTGCGCCTGCATAACGTCTACGGCCCCACCGAAACCACCGTCGACTGCAGCGTATGGACCCTGGAGCCCGATGCGCCGCTGCCAGAAGGCGTACTGCCAATCGGCCGCCCGATCGACAACACTCAACTCTATGTGCTGGACAACCGCGACCAGCCCGTGCCGTGGGGCGTTACCGGTCACCTGCACATCGGCGGCGCCGGCGTCAGCCGTGGCTACCTGGGCTTGGCCCAGCAGCAGGCCGAGCGTTTCATTGCCAGCCCGTTCGTGGCCGGCGCGCGGCTGTACCGCAGCGGCGACCTGGTACGCCAGCGTGCCGACGGCAACCTCGAATTCCTCGGGCGCAACGACCAGCAGGTGAAGATCCGCGGCCTGCGTATCGAGCCCGGTGAAGTCGAGGCGTGCCTGACCCGCGTGGCGGCTGTGCGCGAAGCCGTGGTGCTGGCCTTCGATGAACGCCTGGTCGCTTACTACACCGGCGCAGAGCAGCCGGCGGACAGCCTGCGGCAGGCGCTGCTGGCACAGATGCCCGAGTACATGGTGCCGGGGCTGTACATCCACCTCGACAGCCTGCCGCTGGCACCGAATGGCAAACTCGACCGCAAGGCATTGCCAGCGCCGGATGCCACCTTGCAGCAGCGCCCCTACGAAGCCCCGCAAGGCCGCACCGAAGCCCTGCTGGCAGGGCTGTGGGCCGAACTGCTGGGGGTAGAGCAGGTGGGCCGGCATGACAATTTCTTCGCGCTGGGCGGCCACTCGCTGCTGGCCGTGAGCCTCACGGCGCGCCTGCGCCTGGAGGGCCTGCAGGTTGATGTGCGGACCTTGTTCGGCCAGCCGACCCTTGCCGCGTTGGCGGCGACGCTGGGCCAGAACCAGCAGGTCGACGTGCCCGAAAACCGTATCCCGGCCGATTGCACCCACATCACTGTGGACCTGCTCAGCCTGATCGAGCTGGACCAGGCCTCCATCGACCGTATCGTCGCCAGCGTGCCGGGTGGTGCTGCCAATGTGCAGGACATCTACCCGCTGGCGCCGCTGCAGGAGGGCATTCTCTACCACCACCTGAGCGCAGCCGAACACGACCCGTACGTGCTGTATTCGCGGTTGCGCTTCGACAGCCTCGAGCGCTTGCAGGCCTTTGCCCGTGCGCTGGACCAGGTAATTGCGCGTCACGATGTACTGCGCACCGCCGTACTTTGGGACGGCTTGCCACAGCCAGTGCAAGTGGTCTGGCGCCAAGCACCGCTCGCCGTTGTTGAGCAGGTTGCGGCCCCTCGCGAAGCATCCGCCGCAAAACTCGATCTGAGCAGCGCACCACTGCTACGCCTGCTCTATACCCCGAGCGCAGGCGCCATCGACGCCACCCTGCAGTTCCACCACATCGTGCTCGACCACACCGCACTGGAAGTCATAGGCGAGGAGTTGGTTGCTTTCATGCAGGGCAACCCGGCCCCCACGCAACCTGCCGCTCCCTACCGCAACTACGTGGCCCAGGCCCGGCTGGGCATCAGCCAGGCCGAGCATGAAGGCTTCTTCCGCTCGCAACTGGCCGATATCGATGAGCCAACCCTGCCATTCGGCCTGAGCGATGTGCAAGGCGACGGCCGTGGCATGCAGGAGGCCAAACTGCCGTTGTCGGCCACGCTCGCCGCTGGCCTGCGTCGTCAGGCACAGGGGCTTGGCATCAGCGTCGCCAGCCTGTTCCACCTGGCCTGGGCGCGCCTGCTGGCAGCGGCCAGCGGCAAGGACAGCGTGGTGTTCGGCACCGTATTGCTCGGCCGTCTGCAAGGTGGCGAGGGTGCTGAGCGGGCGTTGGGCATGTTCATCAACACCTTGCCGCTGCGGGTCGACCTGGGCGGCGTCAGCCTGCGCGCGGCGGCCCATGCGACCCATCAGCGCCTCAGCGCGCTGCTGGCCCACGAGCATGCTTCCCTGGCCTTGGCCCAGCGTTGCAGCGGCGTGGCCGCGCCGTTGCCGCTGTTCAGCGCGATGCTTAATTATCGCCATGGGGCTCAAGGCAGTGCCGAGCAGCGCCACGCCTGGCAAGGCATCGAAGTGCTGGAAGGGCAGGAGCGTACCAACTACCCGTTGAGCCTGAACGTGGATGACCTGGGTGACGGCTTCCGCCTGGTGGCCATGACCCCGGCAGACATTGGCGCGGCGCGGATCTGCGGGCAGATGACCCGGGTGCTGGAGGCCATGGTCGCGGCGCTGGGGCATGAGCCGGAGCTGGCGGTGCAGCGCTTGCCGGTGCTGGAGGCTGATGAACGCCAGCGGGTGCTGGTGGACTTCAACGCCACGGCGGTGGACTACAACCTTGAGCAGACGCTGCATGGGCTGATCGAAGCGCAGGTCGAACGCACGCCGGATGCCGTGGCGGTGCGGGCTGAAGAGGGCGCCTTGAGCTATCGCCTGCTCAACGAACAGGCCAACCGTTTGGCGTATCACCTGATTGCTTTGGGCGTGAAACCTGATGATCGCGTCGCCATCTGCGTCGAACGAGGGCTGTCGATGGTGGTTGGGCTGCTGGCCATCCTCAAAGCCGGTGGCGCTTATGTGCCGGTCGATCCGGACTACCCGGCCGAACGTGTGCGGCACATGCTGACCGACAGCGCGCCGGTGGCGGTGCTGGTGCATGCCGCGACGCGCCATGTGCCGGAAAGCGGTCGGGTCATCGACCTGGATCAGCCGAGCTGGGACGCACGACCTGCGAGCAACCCCGTCGTGAAAACGCTGACGCCGCGCCATCTGGCCTACGTGATTTACACCTCCGGCTCCACTGGTTTGCCTAAAGGCGTAATGAACGAGCACGCCGGCGTGGTCAACCGCCTGCTATGGATGCAGGAGGCCTATAACCTCGATTCGGACGATGTGGTCCTGCAGAAAACCCCGTTCAGCTTCGATGTTTCGGTGTGGGAGTTCCTCTGGCCGCTGCAAACCGGCGCTCGCCTGGTCATGGCCCGCGCAGGCGGGCATCGCGATCCGGAGTACCTGCGCGAGGTTATTCGCCGCGAAAGCGTCACCACCTTGCACTTCGTGCCGTCGATGCTGGACGTGTACCTCGCCCATGGTGAAACGTCGGCTGATTGCCTCAAGCGTGTGCTGTGCAGCGGCGAGACCCTGCCAGGCAGCCTGGTGCGGCGATTCCACGCCCAGTTGCCAACGATCGAGCTGCATAACCTCTACGGCCCGACCGAAGCCGCCGTGGATGTCAGTGCCTGGCATTGCGTTGCCGCACCAGACAACACACCAATCGGCAAGCCGATCGCCAACACCACGCTGTACGTGCTCGATGGCCAAGGCCAGCCGGTGCCGCAAGGCGTGGCCGGCGAGCTGTTCATCGGCGGTGTGCAAGTTGCGCGTGGCTACCTCAACCGCGCCGAACTGACCGCCGAACGCTTCATCGATGACCCGTTCAGCACCCGCATTGGTGCTCGTCTGTATCGCACCGGCGACCTGGCGCGGCATCTGCCCGACAGCAACATCGAATACCTGGGCCGCAACGACGACCAAGTGAAAATCCGTGGCCTGCGCATCGAGCTGGGTGAGATCCAGGCCGGCCTGACCGCCATCGCGGGTATCAAGGAAGCCGTGGTGGTGGCCCGTGAACAACGCTTGGTGGCGTACTACACCGGGGAAGCGCAGAGCACCGAGACCCTGCGTTCGGCGCTGCTGACGCACTTACCGGAGTTCATGGTGCCCGCTCTGTTCATGCACCTCGAAGCTCTGCCTTTGAGCCCCAACGGCAAGCTGGACCGCAAGGCCCTGCCTGAGCCTGATGCGATCCAGGAACGTGCGCATGAAGCCCCGCTAGGCGAAACCGAAACCCTGCTGGCCGCGATCTGGGCCGAACTGCTGGGCGTGGAGCGGGTAGGGCGGCACGACAACTTCTTCGAACTGGGCGGCCATTCGCTGCTGGCCGTCAGCCTTACCTCGCGCCTGCGCCAAAAAGGCCTGCACGCCGATATCCGCGTGCTGTTCGGCCAGCCGACCCTGGCCGCGCTGGCTACGGCAGTGAGCGGCGAGACCGGCCTCAAGGTGCCCGCCAACCGTATCCCGGCTGATTGCACGTACATCACCCCCGCCATGCTGCCCCTGGCCGACCTATCGCAGGCATCGCTCGACACGCTGATGGCGCAGGTGGCCGGCGGTGCATGCAACATCCAGGACATCTACGGCCTGGCGCCGCTGCAGCAAGGCATCCTCTACCACCACCTGGCCAGCGAGGGAGCTGACCCCTACGTGCTGCAGGCCCGCTTCGCCTTCCCGGACCAAGGCACACTGGACGCCTTTGCCGCTGCCCTGGATCAGGTGATTGCGCGCCACGACATCCTGCGCACCAGCATCCACTGGCAGCACCTCGAAGAGCCTGTGCAAGTGGTCTGGCGCAAAGTCTCTTCTGTGGGAGCGGGCTTGCCCCGCGAAGGCAAAACCGCGGTGCTTGAGCTGGGTACCGCGCCACTGATCCGCCTGCGCCCCACGACGGGCATCAATGGCCGCATCGAGGCGACCCTGCTGATCCACCACATCATCCTCGACCACGCGGCGGTCGAACATCTGGTGGCCGAAGTCACTGCGGTACTGCACAACCAGCCGCTGCCCCATGCCAGCGTTCCCTACCGCAACTACGTGGCCCAGGCACGCCTCGGCGGCGACGGCCAGGCTGAAGAAATGCTGTTCCGCGAATTGTTGGGTGATATCGACGAGCCGACCGAAGTCTTCGGCCTGCGTTCCGCGCACAGCGATGGCAGCCGCGTGCTCGATAGCCGCCAGGCGCTCGATGCCAACCTGGCCAGGCGCGTGCGCGAGCAAGCCCGGCAACTTGGCATCAGCGTCGCCAGCCTGGTGCACCAGGCCTGGGGCCAGGTCCTGGCGCAGCTGTCCGGGCGCCAGGACGTGGTGTTCGGTACCGTACTGCTGGGCCGCCTGCAGAGCGGCGAAGGCGCCGAGCGGGCGCTGGGCATGTTCATCAACACCTTGCCGTTGCGGGTCAGCGTCGGGGCAGTTGGGGCCGCTGATGGCGTGCGCCTTACCCATCAACGCCTGGCCCGGCTGCTTGCCCATGAACACGCGTCCCTGGCGGTGGCCCAGCGTTGCAGCGGCGTGCCGGCGACCCAAGCGTTGTTCACCAGCCTGCTCAACTACCGTCACAGCGCACCGGCCAAGGCCGAGCTGCGCGAAGCCTGGCAGGGCATCGAGCAACTGTCCGCACACGAGCGCAGCAACTACCCGCTGGTCGTCAACGTCGATGACCTGGGCGATGCCTTCGTCCTCACGGTGCAGGCGGTGCCGGATGTGGACGGGGAGCAGGTGTGCCGGCTGCTGGGCACCGCCTTGGAACAATTGACCAACGCGCTGGAGCACACGCCTGCGACCGCCCTGCAGCAAGTCAGCTGCCTGGCGCCCGCCGATCGTGAGCTGGTGTTGCACGGTTTCAACGCCACCCGCCGGGATTACCCCCGCGAGCATGCAGTGCACACCCTGTTCGCTGCCGTTGCTGCGCTCAGCCCAGATGCGCTTGCGGTGATTCACGGCGAGCACCGCTGCAGCTACCAGCAACTCGACCAGCGCGCCAATCGCCTGGCCCATCACCTGCTGGCACTGGATGTTCGGCCGGGCGACCGCGTCGCGCTGCTGCTGCCGCGCAGCGTCGACTTGCTGGCGGCGCAACTGGCGGTGAGCAAGTGTGCAGCGGTGTATGTGCCGCTGGACAGCAACGCCCCGGTCGAACGCCAGGCGTTCATGCTTGCCGACAGCCAGGCCAAGGTGCTGCTGACCCACAGCAGCGAGCCGCAGCTGGGCCAGGCCCAGCGTGTCGAGCTGGACTTGCAGGACCTCGCGAGCTACCCGCAGCAATCGCCGGATCTGGTGGTGAACGCGGGCAGCGCGGCCTACATCATGTACACCTCCGGCTCCACCGGCACCCCAAAAGGCGTGCAGGTGCCGCACCGGGCCATCGTGCGGCTGGTGATCAACAACGGTTTCGCCGCCTTCAACAGCCAGGACCGGGTCGCCTTCGCCTCCAACCCGGCGTTCGATGCCAGTACCCTGGAAGTCTGGGCGCCGCTGCTCAACGGTGGCACCGTGGTGGTCATCGACCAGCATCAGGTGCTGTCGCGCGAGGCATTGCGCACGGTGTTGCTGGAGCAGCGTGTGAGCGTGTTGTGGCTGACCGCCGGGTTGTTCCACCAGTTTGCCGGCGACCTGCTGCCGGCGCTGGCCAAACTGCGCTACCTGATGGTCGGCGGCGATGTGCTGGACCCGGCGGTGATCGCCCGGGTGCTTCGCGAAGGCGCGCCGGCCCACCTGCTCAATGGCTACGGGCCCACCGAGGCCACCACCTTCAGCACCACCCACGAAATCATCGAGGTGGGTGAGGGCAGCATCCCGATCGGCAAGCCGATCGGTAACAGCCGCTGCTATGTCCTCGACGCTCGCCAGCAGCCGCTGCCGGTCGGCGCGGTGGGTGAGCTGTACATCGGTGGCGATGGCGTTGCCCTGGGCTACCTGGGCCAGCCTGAGCTGACCGCCGAGCGCTTCCTGGACGACCCGTTCAGCCGCGAGCCTGGTGCGCGCATGTACCGCAGCGGTGATCAGGTGTGCTGGCAAGCCGACGGTACCTTGCGCTACCTCGGCCGTGCCGACCAGCAGATCAAGCTACGAGGTTTCCGCATCGAACTGGGTGAGATCGAGGCCTGCCTGGGCAACTGCGCCGGTGTTCGTGACGCGGCCGTGGTGCTGCGCGAGGACACACCGGGCGACAAGCGCCTGGTCGCCTACTTCACGGCAACCGAGCCTGCGCCGACCATCGCCGAGCTGCACGGGCGTCTGCAAGCACAGTTGCCGGACTACATGCTGCCGGCGGCCTATGTGCGCCTCGACGCGCTGCCACTGACCGCCAACGGCAAGCTCGACCGCCGGGGGCTGCCGCTGCCGGGCAGCGATGCTGTGCTCAGCCGCGCCTTCGAGGCGCCGCAGGGTGAGGTGGAGCGCACCCTGGCGGCGATCTGGGCAGATGTGCTCAAGGTCGGGCAAGTGGGGCGCCACGACCACTTCTTTGAACTGGGCGGCCATTCACTGCTGGCCGTGACCCTGGTCGAGCGCATGCGCAAGGCGGGCCTTAGCGCCGATGTGCGCGTGCTGTTCGCCCAGCCGACCCTGGCGGCCCTGGCCGCAGCCGTGGGCAGCGGGCGCGAGGTGCAGGTGCCGGCCAACCGCGTGCCCCGCGACGCCCGCCAGATCACCCCGGCCATGCTCAGCCTGATCGACCTCGACCAGGCCAGCATCGACCGCATCGTCGCCAGCGTGCCGGGCGGCGCCGCCAATATTCAGGAAATCTACCCGCTGGCACCGCTGCAGGAGGGCATTCTCTATCACCACCTGAGTGCCGAGCAGGGTGACCCGTACCTGCTGCAGTCGCGCCTGGCCTTCGACAGCCTGGCCCGCCTGCACGCCTGGGCCGGGGCGCTGCAGCAGGTCATCGACCGTCATGACATCCTGCGCACTTCGGTGGTGACCGAGGGGCTGGAACAACCGGTGCAAGTGGTCTGGCGTGAAGCGCGCATGGCGGTGACGGCCATTACCGACCTGACCGGTGCTTCGCCGATCGATGCCTTGCAGGCCCGCTTCGACGCCCGTCACCAGCGCCTTGACCTGTCGCGTGCGCCGCTGATGCGCCTGGTGCATGCCGACGACCCGGCCAACCAGCGCGTGGTGGCGATCCTGCAGTTCCACCACCTGGCGCTCGACCACACCGCCATGGCGGTGATTGCCGGGGAAATGCAGGCGTTGCTGGCCGGCAACGGCGGGCAACTGGCCGCGCCGGTGCCTTACCGCACCTACGTCGCCCAGGCGCGCCTGGGCGCTGATGACGCCGGCCACGAGGCGTTCTTCCGTGACATGCTCGGCGACCTCGATGCGCCGACCCTGCCGTTCGGCCTGGCCGATGTGCAGGGCGACGGGCGCGCCATCGAAGAGGCGCACCTGCCGCTCGACGCTGGCGTGGCTCGGCAACTGCGCGAGCAGGCCCGGCGCCTTGGGGTAAGTGCCGCGAGCCTGGCGCATCTGGCCTGGGCGCGGGTGCTTGGCGTACTGGCCAACCGCAGTGACGTGGTGTTCGGCACCGTGCTGATGGGCCGCCTGCAAGGTGGCGCAGGTGCCGACCGTGCCCTGGGTGTGTTCATCAATACCTTGCCGCTGCGCATCGACCTTGCCGCGCCTGTACTGCAGGCCGTGCAGGTCACCCATCAAAGGTTGTCGGCATTGCTCGGCCACGAACACGCATCGCTGGCGTTGGCCCAGCGCTGCAGTGGCGTGTCGGCGGCGCTGCCATTGTTCAGCGCTTTGTTCAACTACCGCCACAGCAGCGCCGGCACGCCTGCCCAGGACGATGCCAGCGTGCAGGGCGTGCGCCTGCTGGGGGGTGAAGAGCGCAGCAACTACCCGCTGACCCTGAGTGTCGATGACCTGGGTGAAGGCTTCACCTTGAGCGTGCTGGCCCAGGAGGGGATTGGCGCCGAGCGTGTCGCGCAGTGGATGAGCCAGGCGCTGAGCCAACTCAGCCGAGCCTTGGCGCAAGGCGCAGACACCTGTGTGGACGCACTGTCGATCCTCGACGAAGCCGCTCGCCAGCAGGTGCTGGAAGGTTTCAACGCCACCACGCGCCTCTACCCGCAGGGCCAGCCCGTGCATGCCCTGGTCGAAGCCCAGGCGGCCCGCGCACCGCAAGCGGCAGCCCTGGTGCAGGACGGCCAGGTGCTGAGCTATGGCGAGCTCAACCGCAGCGCCAACCGCCTGGCCCATTACCTGATCCGCCGTGGCGTGCAACTGGGCGACCGGGTTGCCCTGTGCCTGCCGCGCAGCCTCGAGCGGCTGGTCGGTTTGCTGGCCGTGCTCAAGGCCGGTGCTGCCTATGTGCCAGTGGACCCTGGCTACCCCGCCGAGCGTATTGCCTATCTGCTGCAGGACAGCGCCCCTGCGCTGGTGCTGGCTGACGCGACCACGCGGGGCCTGCTCGGCGATACGCCCCGGGTCGAACTGGACCGCGATGACTGGCAGGGGGAGACGGACAGCAACCCGCACGTCGCGGGCCTGGACGACCAGCAATTGGCCTATGTGATCTACACCTCTGGCTCCACTGGGCAACCCAAGGGGGTGATGGTCGAACACGCTACCCTGGCCAACCTGGTGCACTGGCACTGCGCGGCCTTCGACCTGGCGGCCGGCAGCCATACCAGCACGGTGGCCGGTTTCGGCTTCGATGCCGTGGCTTGGGAAGTGTGGCCCGCGCTGAGCAGCGGCGCGGTGCTGCACCTGCCGCCTGCACGCATCGCCGGCGAGCATGTCGACGAACTGCTCGACTGGTGGCTGGCGCAACCGTTGCAGGTCAGCTTCCTGCCCACGCCGGTGGCCGAGCAGGCCCTGCGCCGCGAACGCCAGCACCCGACCCTGCGCACCTTGTTGGTCGGTGGTGACCGGCTGCGCCAATTCGACCGGGAACCGGGCTTTACGCTGGTCAACAACTATGGCCCGACCGAAACCACTGTGGTTGCCACGTCTGGGCAACTGCAAGCGGGGGGCGCCCTGCATATCGGCCAGCCGATCGCCAACACCCGCGTCTATGTGCTCGACGAGCATCGCCAGCCGGTGCCGGTCGGCGCCGTCGGCGAACTCTACATCGGTGGTTCGGGTGTCGCCCGGGGCTACCTGAACCGCCCCGAGCTGACCGAGCAGCGGTTCCTGGCCGACCCGTTCAGTGCCAACCGCGATGGGCGGATGTACCGCAGCGGTGACCTGGTGCGCTGGAATGCCGATGGGACCCTGGATTACCTGGGCCGTAACGACGACCAGGTGAAGATCCGTGGCGTGCGCGTGGAGCTTGGGGAGATCGAAGCCGTACTGGCGGCGCAGCCGGGCATCAATGATGCCGTGGTACTGGTGCGTGATGAGCGGCTGCTTGCCTGGTTCACCGGGGCGGCGCCGCTGGAAGCACTGCGCGAGGCGCTTCAGGCGAGCCTCCCGTCGCACCTGGTACCGCTGGCGTTCATTCAACTGGATGCCTTGCCGCTGACAAGCCATGGCAAGCTCGACCGCAACGCCTTGCCCGACCCATCCCCGGAACTGGTCTGCAGCCAGGCCTACGTGGCCCCGCAAGGCACCGTGGAAAACGCGTTGGCTCAGGCATGGGCCGAGATGCTGGGTGTGGCGCAGGTGGGCCGGCATGACAATTTCTTCGAGTTGGGCGGCCATTCGCTGCTGGCCGTGAACCTCACCGCGCGGTTGCGCCGTGATGGCCTGCAGGTTGATGTGCGTACACTGTTCGGCCAGCCGACCATTGCCGCGTTGGCGGCGACGCTGGGCAAGGCACGGCATGTGGAGGTGCCGGACAACCTGATCCCAGCCGGCTGCACCCACATCACCCCGGACATGCTGCCGCTGGTGGCGCTGCAACCCACTGCCATCGAGCGTATTGTCGCCAAAGTGCCGGGCGGTGCCGCCAACGTGCAGGATATCTACCCGTTGGCACCGCTGCAGGAAGGCATCCTCTACCACCACCTCAGCGCAGCGGAGCATGACCCCTACGTGCTGCAGTCGCGCTTCTCCTTCGCCAGCCGCGAGCACCTGGACAACTTTGCGTCGGCGCTGGACAAGGTTATCGCGCGCCACGACGTGCTGCGTACCGCCATCCTCTGGGAAGGCCTGCCGCAGCCGGTGCAAGTGGTCTGGCGCAAAGCGCCGCTGGGCGTCTACGAAGGCACGGCAAGCCACAGCCTCGACCTGAGCCAGGCCCCGCTGATACGCCTGATCTACACCCACACCGAACAGGCCATCGAAGCCACCCTGCAGTTCCACCACATCGTCCTCGACCACACCGCCATGGAGGTGGTCGGCGAAGAGTTGATCGGCTACCTGCAGGGCGACAGGGAACCTGCCCATGCCCCGGTGCCTTACCGCAATTACGTGGCACAGGCTCGTCTGGGCGTGAGCCAGGCCGAGCACGAAGCGTTCTTCCGCTCGCAGCTGGGCGATATCGACGAGCCGACTTTGCCGTTCGGCCTGAGCGATGTGCAGGGTGATGGCCGGGACATCGAGGAAGCCCAGCTGTGGTTGCGCGATGACCTGGCCCAGCGCCTGCGCCAACAAGCGCGGCAACTGGGCATCAGTGTGGCCAGCCTGTTCCATCTGGCCTGGGCGCGCCTGCTGGCAGCGGCCAGCGGCAGGGACAGCGTGGTGTTCGGCACCGTGCTGCTCGGTCGTCTGCAAGGCGGTGAGGGTGCCGAACGGGCGCTGGGGATGTTCATCAACACCTTGCCGCTGCGCATCGACCTGGCAGGCATCGGCCTGCGTGAAGGTGCGCAAGCGGCCCATCAGCGCCTGAGCGCGCTGCTGGCCCACGAGCATGCTTCCCTGGCCCTGGCCCAACGTTGCAGCGGTGTGGCTGCGCCGTTGCCGCTGTTCAGCGCGATGCTCAATTACCGCCACAGCACCCAGGTCAGTGCCAGCCAGCGCAAGGCGACCGAGGGTATCGACAACCTCGAAAGCCAGGAGCGCAGCAACTATCCGCTGGGCTTGAACGTGGACGATCTGGGTGATGGCTTCCGCCTGGTGGCCATGACCCCGGCGGAGATTGGCGCGGCGCGGATCTGCGGGCAGATGAAAAGGGTGCTGGAGGCCATGGTCGCGGCGCTGGAGCATGAGCCGAAGCTGGCGTTGCAGCGCCTCCCGGTGCTGGAAGCGGATGAACGCCAGCGAGTGCTGGTGGACTTCAACGAAACAGCGGTGGACTACCACCTTGAGCAGACGCTGCATGGGCTGATCGAGGCGCAGGTCGAACGCACGCCGGATGCCGTGGCGGTAATTGCTGAAGAGCGCTCGTTGAGCTATCGCCAGCTCAACGAGCAGGCCAACCGCCTAGGGCATCATTTGATCAGTCTTGGTGTGAAGCCGGACGATCGCGTGGCGATCTGCGTGGAACGTGGGCTGTCGATGGTGGTTGGACTGCTGGCCATCCTCAAGGCTGGCGGTGCCTATGTGCCGGTCGATCCGGATTATCCGGCCGAACGTGTGCGGCACATGTTGAGCGACAGTGCGCCGGTGGCGGTGCTGGTGCATGCCGCAACGCGCCATGTGCCGGAAAGTGGCCGGGTCATCGACCTGGATCAGCCGACCTGGAACGCACGACCTGCGAGCAACCCTGTCGTGAAAACGCTGACGCCGCGCCATCTGGCCTACGTGATTTACACCTCTGGCTCGACAGGTTTGCCTAAAGGCGTGATGAACGAGCACGCCGGCGTGGTCAACCGCCTATTGTGGATGCAGGATGCCTACGACCTGGGTGCTGACGACGTGGTGTTGCAGAAAACCCCGTTCAGCTTCGATGTTTCGGTGTGGGAGTTCCTCTGGCCGCTGCAAACCGGCGCACGTCTGGTCATGGCCCGCCCGGGTGGGCATCGCGATCCGGAGTACCTGCGCGAGGTTATTCGCCGCGAAAGCATCACTACCTTGCACTTCGTGCCGTCGATGCTGGACGTGTTCCTGGCCCATGGCGAGGCCGCGGCGGACCATCTCAAGCGCGTGCTGTCCAGTGGCGAGGCCCTTCCGGGCAGCCTGGTACGGCGTTTCCACGCCCAGTTGCCAACGGTCGAGCTGCACAACCTTTACGGCCCAACCGAAGCCGCTGTGGATGTCAGTGCCTGGCACTGCGTTACCGCGCCGGACAACACCCCGATCGGCAAGCCGATCGCCAACACCACGCTGTATGTGCTCGACGGCCAAGGGCAACCCGTGCCGCAGGGCGTGGCCGGCGAGCTGTTCATCGGTGGCGTGCAAGTTGCGCGTGGCTACCTCAACCGCCCCGAGCTGACCGCTGAACGCTTCATCGATGACCCGTTCAGCACTCGTCCTGGCGACCGTCTGTACCGTACCGGCGACCTGGCCCGCCATCTGCCCGACGGCAACATCGAATACCTGGGCCGCAACGACGATCAGGTAAAAATCCGTGGTCTGCGCATCGAGCTGGGCGAGATCCAGGCCGGCCTGACCGCCATCGCGGGTATCAAGGAAGCCGTGGTGGTGGCCCGCGATCAGCGCCTGGTGGCGTACTACACAGGCGAAGCGCAGAGCACCGAGAGCCTGCGCTCAGCGCTACTGACGCACTTGCCGAAGTTCATGGTGCCCGCGCTGTTCATGCACCTAGAGGCATTGCCGCTAAGCCCGAACGGCAAGCTGGACCGCAAGGCCCTGCCTGAGCCCGATGCGATCCAGGACCGTGCGTATGAAGCCCCTGAAGGCGAAACCGAAACCCTGCTGGCCGCGATCTGGGCCGAGCTGCTGGGCGTGGAGCGGGTAGGGCGCCATGACAACTTCTTCGAACTGGGCGGCCATTCACTGCTGGCGGTGACCCTGACCTCCCGCCTGCGCGAGCAAGGCCTGGAAGCCGACGTGCGCGCACTGTTCGAGCAACCGACCCTGGCCGGCTATGCAGCCATCACAGACAGCATGGAGATCGTCCTGTGAGCATCAACCAATTATTGGCAACACTGACGGCCAACAACGTACAGCTGGCACTCAAGGATGGCCAACTGGTGGTCCAGGGCAACCGCCAGGCGCTGACCGACGCAGCCCTGGTGGCGCGCCTGCGCGAGCACAAGCCCGCACTGGTGGCGATGATCGAGCGCGGCGAATACGTGGCGGTGAAACAGGGCGCGGTGCCAGTGCCGGCCAACCTGATCGAGCCCGGTTGCACGCGGATCACCCCACAGCAGGTGAACCTGATCGACCTTGACCAGGCCAGCCTCGATCGGCTCGTCGCCAGCATTCCCGGTGGCGCTGCCAACGTACAGGACATCTACCCGCTGGCGCCGCTGCAGCAGGGCATGCTGTTCCACCACGCCAGTGCCACCGACCACGACCCGTATGTGATGCAGGCGCGTTTCGCGTTCGCCAGCGAAGACCGCCTGCAGGCGTTCGCCGATGCCCTGCGCGGGGTGATCGCGCGCCACGATATCCTGCGCACCTCGGTGCATTGGCAAGGTTTGCAAACCCCAGTGCAGGTGGTCTGGCGAGAAGCCGAGCTGAAGGTACTGGAACTGCCCGAACAGGATCCGCAACGTGCCCGGCTCGACCTGACCCAGGCCCCGCTGATACGTCTGCTGCGTGAGCCGGCGCAGGCCGACGGCACGCTGAGCGCGACGTTGCAGTTCCACCATATCGCCATGGACCACAGCGCCCTGGACGTGGTGCGCCACGAGCTGATCGCCTTCCTCACAGGTGAGCACCAGCACCTGGGTGCCCCGGTACCGTTTCGCAATTATGTCGCGCAGGCGGTGCTTGGCATCAGCGAGGCGCAGCACGAAGCGTTCTTCCGCGAGATGCTGGGCGACATCGACGAATCGACCCTGGCCTATGGCATCCAGGACGTGCAGGGCGATGGCGTCGAGCACAACGAGCACGCGCTCGACCTGCCGCCGGGCCTGTGCCAGCGCCTGCGGGCCTATGCGCGGGGGCAGGGCGTGAGTGTCGCCAGCCTGTTCCACCTGGCCTGGGGCCGTGTACTGGGTGGGCTGACCGGGCGTACACAGGTGGTGTTCGGCACGGTGCTCATGGGCCGGCTACAGGGCGCCGAAGCTACTGACCGGGCGCTGGGCATCTTCATCAACACCTTGCCGCTGCGGATTGACCTGGACGGCGTCGACTTGCCGACAGCGATTCGCGCCACCCACCAGCGCCTGAGCGCACTGATGCGCCATGAACATGCGCCACTGGCATTGGCCCAGCGCTGCAGCGGCGTGGCGGCGCCGGCACCGCTGTTCAATACGCTGCTCAACTACCGCCACAGCACGGTCGCTGCCGGCGAACCGCGCCGTGCGGCGCTGGCCGGTATCGATATCGTCGAGTCTGCCGAGGCCACCAACTACCCGCTGACCCTCAGTGTCGATGACCTGGGCGAGGCGTTGCGCCTGACCCTGCTGGCCAGCGCGGGCGTGCCGGCGCAGCGCGTCTGCGCATACCTGCAGCAAACCCTGGAAAGCTTGCTACAGGCCCCGGCTGCGCAGGTGCTGGCGCTCGACATGCTGCCAGGCAGCGAGCGCGAGGAACTGCTGGAAGGGTTCAATGACTCCTCGGCCCACTACCAGGCCAGCCTGACCCTGCAGCAACGCATCGAGCGCCAGGCGCACGCGCACCCACAGGACACCGCGGCCACCCAGGCGGGCGAATCCTTGACCTACGCCGACCTCAACCGCCAGGCCAATGCCCTGGCCCACCACCTGATCGGCCTTGGCGTCGGTGCCGATGACCGTATTGCAGTGGTGGCCCGGCGTGGCCTGGACACACTGGTAGGTTTGCTCGCGGTGCTCAAGGCCGGTGCCGGCTATGTGCCGATTGACCCGGCTCACCCGGATGAGCGGGTGCACTACCTGCTCACCGACAGCGCACCTGTGGCGGTACTGACCCAGCAGGCCCTGAGTGGGCGCCTGGGGACACAGCAGGTTCCCGTGTTGCTGCTAGACCGGCCCGACTGGCCGGTACGTGGTGACAACCCCGCGCTGCCTGCCCTCAGTGCCCGCCACCTGGCCTATGTGATCTATACCTCCGGCTCGACCGGCCAGCCCAAGGGCGTGATGGTCGAGCACCAGACCGTCAACAACCTGGTCGACTGGCACTGCCGCGCCTTCGACCTGCGCCATGGCCGCCACACCTCATGCCTGGCCGGCTTGGGTTTCGATGCGATGGCCTGGGAGCTCTGGCCTGCCTTGTGCGCCGGTGCCACGTTGCACCTGGCCCCGTCCGCGCAAGGCAACGAAGACCTCGATGCCATGCTCGCCTGGTGGCGCGACCAGCCACTGGACGTGAGCTTCCTGCCCACACCGGTGGCCGAATATGCCTTCAGCCACCAGCTCGAACACCCGACCCTGCGCACCCTGCTGATTGGCGGCGACCGCCTGCGCCAGTTCAACCGTACCCAGCGCTTTGCCGTGGTCAACAATTACGGCCCGACCGAGACCACCGTGGTGGCCAGCTCAGGTGTGGTCGAGGCGGGTGGGGTGCTGCATATCGGCCGGCCGGTGGACAATGCCCGCCTGTATGTGCTCGACGAACGTCGCCAGCCGGTGGCGCTGGGCGTGCCTGGCGAGCTGTACATCGGCGGAGCCGGGGTCGCCCGCGGTTACCTGAACCGACCGGCGCTCACCGCCGAACGTTTCCTCGACGACCCCTTCACTGCGACACCAGGCGGACGCATGTACCGCACCGGCGACCTGGTGCGCTGGCTGGCCGACGGCACCCTGGATTACCTGGGCCGTAACGACGACCAGGTGAAAATCCGCGGGGTGCGCATCGAACTGGGTGAAATCGAGAGCCGCCTGGCCACCTTGCCCGGTATCAACGAAGCCGTGGTGCTGGCCCGCGAGGACCAGCCCGGCGAGCCACGCCTGGTGGCGTATTTCACGCCCCAGGCCGATGTCGACGCGGCAACTCCTGAGAACCTGCGTGCCCAGCTGCAGGCGCACCTGCCGGAATACATGGTGCCGGTGGCCTTCGTCGAGCTGGCTGCCTTGCCGCTGACCGCCAACGGCAAACTCGACCGCCGGGCGCTGCCCAAACCCGAGCGCTCGGCACTGTTCGAGCAAGGCTTCCAAGCCCCCGAAGGCGAACTCGAAAACGCCCTGGCGCAGCTCTGGGCTGAGCTGCTGCAGGTCGAGCGGGTTGGCCGGCATGATCATTTCTTCACCCTCGGCGGGCATTCGTTGCTGGCCATGCGCATGGTGTCGCAGGTGCGCCTGCGCCTTGGCGTGGAGCTGACCTTGGCCGAACTGTTCGCCAATGCCGAACTGGCGGCGGTCGCTGCAGTGCTGGCCAACGCTGGGCGTAGTGAACTGCCGGCGATAGTACCAGTGCCACGCGAGCAACCGCTGCCGATGTCGTTCGCCCAGCAGCGGCTGTGGTTCCTGGCACAGATGGAAGGCGGCAATCAGGCCTACAACGTTCCGTTGGCCCTGGGGCTGCGTGGGCCGCTGGATGCCGATGCGTTGGAAGCTGCGCTGCGGCGTATCGTCGAGCGCCATGAAACCCTGCGCAGCCGCTTCGTGCCTTGCGATGACAGCGCTGAGGTGATCATCGCCGCCACTGTCGGGGGCGACTGGTTCCAGCGCGAAATGTCGAGCCACGATGCGCTGGCCGCGAAGTTGCGCGAAGAAGCCAGCGCGCCTTTTGACCTGGCCCATGGCCCGCTGCTGCGCGCACGCCTGCTGCGCCTGGGCGCCGAACACCATGTGCTGGCACTGACGGTGCACCATATCGTCGCGGATGGCTGGTCGCTCGGGGTGCTGACCCAGGAGCTGAGGGCGTTGTACCCAACCTTCTGCCAAGGCCTGGCAGACCCGCTGCCGCCACTGCCGATCCAGTACGGTGACTATGCGGTGTGGCAACGCCGCTGGCTGGCCGGTGAGCAGTTGCAACGCCAGGCCGACTATTGGCGCCAGGCGCTGGACGGTGCACCCACCTTGCTCAAACTCCCCAGCGATCGGCCACGCCCCGAGCGCCAGGACTTTGCCGGCGCGAACCTGCCTCTGCAACTGGACCCGCGCCTGGCCGCAGGCCTGCGCACCCTGGCCCAGCGCCATGGGGTAACGCTGTACATGGCCTTGCTCGGCGCCTGGGCGGCGCTGCTGGCGCGGCTTGCCGGGCAGGCTGAGGTGGTTATTGGCTGCCCGGTGGCCGGCCGTGGCCGCGCCGAGCTCGAAGCGCTGGCGGGGCTGTTCGTCAATACCTTGGCCATCCGTATCGACACCGGCGCTGCGCCGACCGCGCAGGCGTTGCTCGAACAGGTGCGCAACCGTGTGCTCGAGGCCCAGGCACATCAGGACCTGCCGTTCGAACAAGTGGTCGAGATCGTACGCCCGGCGCGCAGCCTGGCACATACCCCATTGTTCCAGGCGACCCTCAACTGGCAGGCCACCCATGGCCCGGCGCTTGAGTTGCAAGGCTTGCAGCTGGAGGCCGTGGCCCAGGCCGGGCAGGTAGCCAAGTTCGACCTCACGCTTAACCTGGGCGAGCACGGCGAAGCGCTGGCCGGCAGCCTCGAATACGCCACTGCGCTGTTCGATGAGTCCACGGCGCGCCGTTACCTTGGCTACTTCGAGCGTTTGCTCTGGGCGATGGTCGGCAATGACCAGGCCACCCTGTCACATATCGACCTGATCGGCGATGAAGAGCGCCATACCCTGCTGCACACGCTCAATGCGACCCAACGCCATTACCCGCGTGAGCAGAGCGTGCAGCTGTTGTTCGAACAATGTGTCGCCCGCCATCCATTGGCACTGGCGGCCGTGCACGGCGAGCTGAGCCTGAGCTACGGCGAACTCAACGCACGGGCCAACCGCCTGGCCCATTACCTGATCGCCGAGGGCGTCGTACCAGGGGCCTGCGTGGCGATCCTGCTGCCACGCTCGCTGCAGTTGCTGGTGGCGCAACTGGCGGTGCTCAAGTGCGCGGCAGTGTATGTGCCGCTGGATGTCCATGCGCCGGTCGAGCGCCAGGCATTCATGGTCGAAGACTGCCAGGCCACGGCGCTCCTGACGTTGGCCGATACGGCTGCAGATTTCCCGGTGCGGCGCATCGACCTCGACCAGCTGGCACTGGACAGCCAGCCCGCGCATGACCCGGGCCTGCCCCGGGACGCCGGTGCCAGCGCCTACGTGATGTACACCTCGGGCACCACCGGCATGCCCAAGGGCGTGTGCGTGACGCACCGTGGCATCGTGCGGTTGGTGATGGCCAACGGTTATGCCGACTTCACCACCCAGGACCGTGTCGCCTTTGCCTCCAACCCGGCGTTCGATGCCAGCACCCTCGAAGTCTGGGGCGCGCTGCTCAACGGCGGCCAGGTGCGGGTGATCGACCATCCGACACTGGTGGACCCACAGCGTTTTGCCGTTGCACTGGTAGAAGAAGGCATCAGCGTGCTGTTCCTCACCACCGCGCTGTTCAACCAGTACGTGCAATTGCTGCCCGAAGCGCTGGCGGGGCTGCGCATCCTCATCAGCGGCGGCGAGCGTGCCGAGCCTGCGGCGTTTCGTGCCTTGCTCGACCGCGCGCCGACGCTGCGCCTGGTCAATGGCTATGGGCCCACTGAAACCACTACCTTTGCGGTGACCTGTGAGGTACGCGAGCTGGCAGCCAACGCTACCCAGGTGCCGATCGGCCAACCCATCGGCAACACCCAGGTCTATGTACTCGACGCGCTCCAGCAACTGGTACCCCGGGGCGTGGTGGGTGAGTTGTACATCGGCGGCGATGGCGTGGCCCTGGGCTACCTCAACCGCCCGGCGCTGACAGCCGAGCGCTTTGTCGAAGACCCGTTCAGCCAACGGGCCGGTGCCAGGTTGTACCGCACCGGCGACCTGGTGCGCTGGCAGGCCGATGGTCAGCTGGAATGCCTGGGGCGTAACGACGACCAGGTGAAGATTCGCGGTTTTCGCATCGAGCTGGGGGAAATCCAGCAACAACTGGCGCAGTGCCCCGGTATCGGTGACGTGATTGTCATGGCCGTGCCTGCCGAGCAGGGGCCGTTGCGCCTGGTGGCCTGGTTCACTCGCCTGGATGCGGCGCTGCAAGCCAGTGACCTGCGCAGCTACCTGCGTGGGCGCCTGCCTGAATACATGGTCCCGGCCGCTTTCGTGGCGCTGCAGCGGATGCCGCTGAGCAACAACGGCAAGGTCGAGCGCAAGGCCCTGCCGCAGCCGGGTCCGCAAGATTTCGCTGGAGCAGCCTATGAAGCGCCTCAAGGTCAGCAGGAGCAACTGCTGGCCCAGCTGTGGTGCGACCTGCTGCAGGTCGAGCGGGTCGGGCGTGACGATCGCTTCTTCGAGCTGGGCGGCCACTCGCTGCTGGCCATGCGCATGCTGGCCCAGATTCGTCAGCGGCAGGGTCTGGAACTGGCCTTGGCTGATTTGTTCGCGGACGACCGCCTGGCTGCGGTCGCCGCCAGCCTGGCCAGCCATCCCGCGCAGGTGATGCCTGACATCCAGCCAAGCCTGCGCGTGGGGCCGTTGCCCTTGTCGTTCGCCCAGCAGCGGCTCTGGTTCCTGGCGCAGATGGCGCCGGGCAGTGCGGCCTATCACATCCCCATCGGCCTGCGCTTGCGAGGGACGCTGGATGCCGTGGCGCTGGAACGTGCCCTGCGGCGCCTGGTGGAACGTCATGAGAGCCTGCGCAGCCACTTCGTCGGGCTGGATGGCGAACCGCAGGTGGTGCTGGCAACAGAGGCGTTCAGCCTTGCCACGGTAAAGGTGCCCGGCCTGGACGAACAGGTCCTGGCTGCGCTGGTCGAGCAGGAAGCCAGCCGGCCCTTCGTTTTGCACCGGGACCTGCCGATCCGTGGCCGTCTGCTGCACCTGGCGGCGGACCACCATGTGCTGCTGCTGACCCTGCACCACCTTGTCGCCGACGGCTGGTCGCTGGGCGTGCTGGTGCGTGAACTGGACGAGCTTTACCAAGCATTCAGCCAAGGTCGCGATGACCCGCTAGCGGCGTTGCCCGTGCAGTACCTCGACTACGCCCTGTGGCAACGCCGCACGCTGGGCGGCGATACCTTGCAGCGCCAGGCGCACTACTGGGCCGCGCAGCTGGCCGGGGCGCCAACGCCGATCAGCCTGCCCTGGGACCGGCCACGGCCTGAACATCAGGATCATGCCGGTGACAGCGTCGCGCTCTGCCTCGACCCGCGCTTGAGCGTCGAACTCAAGGCGCTGTGCCGAAGCCATGGGGTCACGCCTTACATGCTATTCATGGCCGCCTGGGCGGTATTGCTGACGCGGCTTGCTGGCCAGGACGAGGTGGTAATCGGGTCGCCACTGGCCAACCGTCGACAGGCCGAAGTGGACGGGTTGATCGGCATGTTCGTCAACTCCATTGCCGTGCGCGTGCAAACCTCGGGCGCGCCGAATGTCGCCAGCCTGCTGGCACAGGTCAAGGCGACTGTGCTCGCGGCCCAAGCGCATCAGGATCTGCCTTTCGAGCAGGTGGTCGAGGCGCTGCGGCCGCAGCGCAGCCTGGCCCATACGCCGGTGTACCAGGTGTCGCTGGACTGGGAGGGCAGCCCGCAGCGCCAGGCACTGCAGCTGGGTGCGCTGGCGGTGACCGCGCTGGGCAGCCAGGCGCGGATCGCCAAGTTCGACCTGAGCCTGAGCATGGGGGAGGGGGTTGAGGGCTTTGCCGGGGGCATCGTCTATGCCACGGCGTTGTTCGACCGGGCAACCATCGAGCGTTATGCGGGGTACCTGGAGCAGCTGCTGTGGACCTTTGTCGAAGGCGCGCAGGCCATTCCAGCCCACACCGGGTTGCCCGATGCAGACGAGCGCAAGCGGTTGCTGCTGACATTCAACGACACGGCGGTGGACTACAACCTTGAGCAGACGCTGCATGGGCTGATCGAAGCGCAGGTCGAACGCACCCCAGATGCCGTGGCGGTGCGGGCTGAAGAGGGCGCCTTGAGCTATCGAAAGCTCAACGAACAGGCCAACCGTTTGGCATATCACCTGATTGCTTTGGGCGTGAAACCAGACGACCGTGTAGCCATCTGCGTCGAACGAGGGCTGTCGATGGTGGTTGGGCTGCTGGCCATCCTCAAAGCCGGCGGCGCTTATGTGCCGGTCGATCCGGATTATCCGGCCGAACGTGTGCGACATATGCTGACCGACAGCGCGCCGGTGGCGGTGCTGGTACATGCCGCGACGCGCCATGTGCCGGAATGTGGGCGGCTAATCGACCTGGATCAGCCGACCTGGGGCGAGCAACCTGCCTGCAACCCGGTGGTTACAGCACTGACCTCGCGTCATCTGGCTTACGTGATCTACACCTCTGGCTCCACTGGCCTGCCTAAAGGCGTGATGAACGAGCACGCCGGCGTGGTCAACCGCCTGCTGTGGATGCAGGACGCCTACAACCTCGATGCTGACGACGTGGTACTGCAGAAAACCCCGTTCAGCTTCGACGTTTCGGTGTGGGAGTTCCTCTGGCCGCTGCAAACCGGCGCGCGTTTGGTCATGGCCCGCCCGGGCGGGCACCGTGATCCGGAGTACCTGCGCCAAGTCATCCGCCGCGAAGGCATCACCACCTTGCACTTCGTGCCGTCGATGCTGGACGTGTACCTCGCCCATGGCGAAGCCGCGGCGGACCAACTCAAGCGCCTGCTGTGCAGTGGCGAGGCGTTGCCGGGCAGCTTGGTGCGGCGATTCCACGCGCAGTTACCGAGCGTGGAACTGCACAACCTCTACGGCCCCACCGAAGCCGCCGTGGATGTCAGTGCCTGGCACTGCGTCGCTGCGCCGGATAACACGCCAATCGGCAAGCCCATCGCCAACACCACGTTGTACGTGCTCGATGGCCAAGGCCAGCCGGTGCCGCAAGGCGTGGCTGGCGAGCTGTTCATCGGCGGCGTGCAGGTCGCACGTGGCTACTTCAACCGCACCGAGCTGACCGCCGAACGCTTCATCGATGACCCGTTCAGCACACGCCCTGGCGCCCGCCTGTACCGCACCGGCGACCTGGCGCGCCATCTGCCCGACGGCAACATCGAGTACCTGGGCCGCAACGACGATCAGGTGAAAATCCGTGGCCTGCGCATCGAGCTGGGCGAAATCCAGGCCAGCTTGACCGCCATCACCGGCATCAAGGAAGCCGTGGTGATGGCTCGTGATCAACGCCTGATCGCGTACTACACCGGCGAAGCGCAGGGCAGCGAGACACTGCGCGCGGCACTGCTGACACACCTGCCGGAGTACATGGTGCCTGCGCTGTTCATGCACCTCGAAGCTCTGCCTTTGAGCCCCAACGGCAAGCTGGACCGCAAGGCCCTGCCTGAGCCTGATGCCATTCAGGACCGTCCTTACGAGGCCCCTGAAGGCGAAACCGAAACCCAGTTGGCCGCAATCTGGGCCGAGCTGCTGGGCGTGGAGCGGGTGGGGCGCCATGACAACTTCTTCGAACTGGGCGGCCATTCGCTCGCGGCGATTCGGTTGATCGACAAACTCGTGAAGGCTGGCCTGCAGGCCGCCCTCAACGACGTGTTCCAACAGCCAAGCGTGGCCCTGTTGGCCCGTCATCTGGACGCCAGCCACGCCGGTCGGGCGCAAACTGTCGTCACCGTCAGGGGCGCTGGCAGCCAACCTGCGTTGTTCCTGGTGCACGAGTTCACCGGCCTGGACTTCTATTTCCCGGTGCTGGGCCAGCACCTGCCAGGGGATTTCCCGCTCTACGGCCTGCCGGGGGTGCCGTATGGCGAGCCCCAGCCACGCACGCTGGAATGCCTGGCCCGCTACCAGATCGAACAGCTGCGCAAGGTCCAGCCGCACGGGCCCTATCGCCTGGCGGGCTGGTCGTTCGGCGGCGTGCTGGCCTTCGAAATGGCGAACCAACTGTTGGGCGCCGATGAGCAGGTCGAGTTCCTGGGGCTGATCGATACCTATACGCCGCGCCTGGCCGACCAGGGCAAGGCGCGCTGGCAAGGCCCGCGTGCGCTGGAGCGCCAGTTGCTGCTCAACTGCAGCACCTTCTGGCGCACCCAGGGCGAGGCCGGCGAGGCGCGGTTGGCGCAGCTGCAGCGCCTGGAGGCCGAGCAGGCCGACTTCAATACGCTGCTGGCCAGCTGCCGTGAACACCAGCTGCTGTATGGGCTGTGGTCGAGCATGAGCGATGCGCAGTTGCACCATTACTTCACTCGCGAGCTGGCGCACGGTCATGCCATGGCCCACTACCGCCTGGCACCGCTGAGTGTGCCGGTGCACCTGTTCCGCGCGGAGCAGGGCAGCGAGGGGCTGTCGAACCTGGGGTGGCGTGAAGCGTTGCCCGCCCAGGCGCTGGTCGAGATTGCCGTGCCTGGCGATCACCGCAGCATGATGCAGGCACCCCATGTGGCGTTGGTTGGCGAGGCCATTGCCCAGGCACTCGACCGCGTTGCGGCGCGCCCGGCCGAACAGGCTGTCGCTTACCAGCCGCTGGTGGCGATCCAGACGGGGCAGCATGGCCATGCGCCGCTGTTCTGCGTGCCGGGCGCTGGTGACAGTGTCACCAGCTTCGTCGGCCTGGCCGAAGCGCTGGGGCCGGACTGGCCGCTGTACGGCCTGCAGGCACGTGGCCTGGACGGTTGCTCCGTGCCGCATGTGTCAGTGCAAGCCGCAGTCGATTGCCATGTGCAGGCCATCGAAGCGCTGTACCCGCAAGGGCCACTGAACCTGGTGGGGCACTCGTTTGGCGGTTGGGTCGCGCATGCCATGGCGGCGCGTTTCGAGGCCAAGGGGCGCCAGGTGCGTTCATTGACCTTGATCGACAGCGAAGCACCGGGTGACCTCGGTACCTGTGGCCAGCCCTATACCTTTGGTGAAGCGCTGCAACGGCTGATCGACGCGCTGCAGTTGTCGACCGGCAAGGCACTGTGCATCGAGCCACTGGCCTTTGCCCAGGCCAGCGATGAAGAGCAATTACGCCAGTTGCACGGGGCAATGGTGCGGGTCGGGCTGATGCCGGCGCGTTCCCTGCCCAAAGCCCTGGAAGGCACGGTACGCACCTTCGCTAGCGCCTTGCGCACGGAATACCAGCCGACGCTGGGTTACAGCGGGCCGGTGGGGCTGGTGCTGGTCGATGACCCGAGCCTGGACGCTGCGGGCAACGCACGGGAGCAGGCGAAGATGCAGGCTGGCTGGCAGCAACTGATGCCGCAACTGGCGCTTTGGCAGGGGCCGGGCGACCACTTCAGCATCCTCAAGGTGCCGGATGTGTTCAGCCTGGCGGCCTGGTGGCATGAAGGGCAGGCGCTGCAGTTGGGCAAGGTAACCCAGTAATCATGGGGTGCCTTGGCCCTTGTGGGAGCGAGGCACGGCCATTCAATGTGAAAGTGAGTATTCATGGACAAGTCCAGATTCCGTAAATACAGCCTCGGCGTCGCCGTGGCCCTGGTCGCCGGCATTGCGTTGTATGCCATTCAGGCGCCGGCCAAGGCGCCGCAATACATCACCGCCACGGTCGAACGAGGTGACATCGAGAACGCGGTACTCGCCACCGGCATTCTCGAAGGCATCAAGCAGGTGGATGTCGGTGCCCAGATATCCGGGCAGCTGAAGTCGCTCAAGGTCAAGCTCGGCGACAAGGTCGAGCAGGGTCAGTGGTTGGCCGAGATCGACCCGCTGGTGCTGCGCAACACTCTGCGCCAGGCCGAGGTCGATGAAGAAAAGCTGCAGGCCGAGCGGCGCTCGACCCAGGCCCAGCTCAAGCAGGCCAGACGTGTGTACGAACGCTACCGTGAATTGCAGGCCGACGAATCGGTGTCGCGCCAGGACTTCGAAAACGCAGAGTCCGAGTATGAAGTGCAGCAGGCCGCGGTGCGCTCGCTCGATGCGCAAATCCAGAGCGCCCGGGTCGAGATCGACACAGCCAGGGTCAACCTCGGCTACACCCGCATCAACGCGCCGATCACCGGCCATGTGGTCGGCATCGTCACTCAGGAGGGGCAGACCGTTATCGCCAACCAGTTGGCCCCGATACTGCTCAAGCTGGCTGACCTCGACACCATGACGGTCAAGGCCCAGGTCTCGGAAGCCGATGTGATCCATATCAGCCCGGGCCAGGAGGTGTACTTCACCATCCTCGGCGAGGACAAGCGCTACTACGCCAAGCTGCGCGGCACGGAACCTGCCCCGCAAAACTACGCGCAAAGCAGCGACAAGAGCGACGGCAGCAGCGCCAAGCCCAATGGCGCGGTGTTCTACAACGCGCTGTTCGAAGTGCCCAACCCCGAGCACCGCCTGCGCATCTCGATGACCGCCCAGGTGCATATCGTGCTCGATACCGCTACCGGCGCGCTGACCGTACCCGTAGCGGCACTGGGCCTGCGCAATGGTGATGGCAGCTTCCCGGTGCGGGTGCTCGATGCCAAAGGCTTCGCCCAGGTGCGCAACGTGCAGACCGGCATCAACAACAACGTCAAGGTGCAGATCAAGGGCGGGCTGGCCGAAGGCGATCGGGTGGTAATAGGTGAGCCGGTGTCTGGCGAAGCAGGGGCGTGAGCATGAACATGAATGTCGAGCTTACCGCGCACAGGACGGTCGCCAGCGGCACCGGCGAACCCTTGTTGCGCCTGCAGGGCGTCAGCCGCAGTTTCATGGCGGGTGATCGCGAATTTCTTGCGCTCAAGGGTATCGACCTGGACATCCGCAGTGGCGAGCTAGTGGCGATCATAGGTGCGTCCGGCTCGGGCAAATCGACCCTGATGAACATACTCGGCTGCCTGGACAATGCCAGCAGCGGCAGCTACCAGGTGAGCGGGCAGGAAACTCGCGAGCTGGACGACGACGCCCTGGCCGCGCTGCGACGCGACCATTTCGGCTTCATCTTCCAGCGCTACCACCTGCTGCCGCACCTGGACGCTCTGCACAACGTCGAGATTCCAGCGGTGTATGCCGGCACGCCGCAAGGCCTGCGGCATGACCGCGCACGCGAATTGCTCAAGCGCCTGGGCTTGGCCGGGCACCTCGAACACCGCCCCAGCCAGTTGTCCGGCGGCCAGCAGCAGCGGGTGAGTATCTGCCGGGCATTGATGAACGGTGGCCAGGTGATTCTCGCCGACGAGCCCACCGGCGCGCTGGATACCGCCAGCGGCAAGGAGGTGATGGCCATCCTGCTGGAGCTGCACGCCGCGGGGCACACGGTGATCCTGGTGACCCACGACCCGAAGGTGGCCGGCCATGCGCAGCGCATCATCGAGGTCAGCGACGGGCAGATCGTCAGCGACCGCCGCAACGCTGCCCAAGCGTTACCCACACCCGTCACCGAACCCGCGCGCCAGCCACAGGCCGCGCGGCGCCTGGCGGCCAGCCTCGGAATGTTCCGCGAGGCGTTCAAGATGGCCTGGATTGCACTGATCTCGCACCGCATGCGCACTTTGCTGACCATGCTCGGGATCGTCATCGGCATCACCTCGGTGGTGTCCATCTCGGCCATCGGTGAAGGCGCCAAGGGTTACGTGCTGAAAGACATCCAGGCGATCGGCAGCAACACCATCGATATCTATTCGGGGAGCAACTTCGGCGACAGTAGGGCCAAGACCATCGAAACCCTGCTACCGGCCGACGTGGCAGCGCTGAACGAGCTGTACTACGTCGACAGCGCCACCCCGGTGATCGGCCAGAGTACCTTGGTGCGCTACCGCAACCTGGATGTCGATGTGCAGCTCAACGGTGTCAGCGAACACTACTTCCAGGTGCGCAATATCCGCTTGGCCGCCGGCATCGTGTTCAGCGCCGACGACGCCCGGCGCCAGGCACAGGTGGTGGTGATCGACCACAACACAAGCAACCGCCTGTTCGGGCAGAACATCGACCCGCTGGGCCAGGTGATCCTGGTCGGCAACCTGCCATGCACGGTGATTGGCGTGACGGCCGAGAACAAGAACCTGTTCGTCGCCAGCAATCAGCTGAACATCTGGGTGCCCTACGAAACCGCTGCAGGCCGCGTTCTCGGCCAGCGGCACCTGGACAGCATCAGCGTGCGGATCAAGGACGGTGTGCCGAGCAAACGGGTGGAGGAGGAGGTGACCAAGCTGATGCTGCAGCGCCACGGCACCAAGGACTTTTTCACCAACAACCTCGACAGCATCATGCAGACGGTGCAGAAAACCAGCCGCTCGCTGACCCTGCTGTTGTCGCTGATTGCGGTCATTTCTCTGGTAGTGGGCGGTATCGGGGTGATGAATATCATGCTCGTGTCGGTGACTGAACGTACCCGCGAAATTGGTATCCGTATGGCGGTGGGGGCGCGGCAGTCGGACATTCGACAGCAGTTTCTTGTAGAGGCGGTGATGGTCTGCTTGTTTGGCGGGGTAGTGGGGATTGCCCTGTCGTATGGCATTGGCTCGCTGTTCGAGTTATTCGTCAAACAGTGGGAAATGGTGTTTTCTCCAGGGTCGATCGTGATGGCGTTTGCCTGTTCGACGTTGATTGGCGTGGTGTTCGGGTTTGTGCCAGCGCGCAATGCGGCGCGACTGGACCCGATCGAAGCGTTGGCGCGAGATTGATGTTGCCTGCACCGGCCCTTTCGCGGGAACCACGCTCCGGCAGTGGCTGGTGCAGGCCACCACATTCAGTTGTTGGCGTACATCCAGCGCATCAATGAATGCCGGCCGCTGATGCCCAGCTTGATCGCCGCCCTGCGCAGGTAGCTTTCAACGGTATTGGCCTTGAGTTTCAACCGTTCGGCCTGCTCCGGTGCGGTGTGCCCGGCCAGCAGGCCCAGGCACACCTGGCATTCACGCTCCGATAAATTAATTCCGGATTGCGCCAGACGATCGAGAAAGCGCTGCTGCAGGCTCTCTGGTGCTGTACGCTCAGCGTTGGGCTGCAACGCGTCGATGTGTTTTTCCAGCATCGGTAGCAGCAGGGGTGATATTTCATCCAGCCGGCTGCGTTCGCAGGCAGAAAAACTGAAGGTTGAGCCTGCACGCAGCACCTGGATTTCGTACCGCGAATCCCCATTTCGCCTGATCAGGTGCAGACGCGAAGGGTCGTCGAAGCGCCCTTCGAGGTGCTGTTCAGACGAAAAAACCGTTTCATTGATCAGTGTCGACTTCGTTTCGAGTTCAGGCGGGGCAGACGGCAGTTGCCTGATCTGCGTTGCATCGATACTCAGATGCGCTTGGATAAGATCGTGCAGCATGCGTGGGAACTGGCGGCTGCCGGTGCTGGCAATGACCTTGCCGAGCTGCGGATAGAGCAGGTGCGAATTCATCGTGTCGTCCTTGGTATGTCGAGATGCTACTCCTACCGGTTCGCCGGCATCCTGAGCCTGCGGTAGAAGGTGGTTGAATCCTAGTACAACGATTGAGTGGCAATTAAATGAAAGCAGAATAATGGCATAATAATGGCCAGCACTCCTACCGTTCACATTCATCACGACCCATCCACGGAAGTGCAGGGCGTGGCGGTAGGGCTATAGTAGATCGCTCATATAACTCAACTAAATGAGTATTTAGTTGAGTTATACATTTTTGTGATAATTGTGAAGCTTCAGCCGTTTTCTCGCCCGCGAAAATCGCACTGCGCTATGTGAGGGTGATTGGGGAGGCTCGGTTTTATCTAAAAGCAGCAAAAGCCATAGAACAGGCTGCGATGAACGGCGATCTAGTGCTTTACTGGCGCGCAGCGATGAATACAGGCTTGGCCTTGGAGCTGTTTTTGAAAGCTTTCCATGTGGAGTAAGACCGTAATAGCCCAGAGGACATGGATGACCCCAGATGGGATCCTGACGGTTATCTGCAGCTTCGCAATAGTGGAAAGCACAGCCATAGGCTGGTCGGCCTTTTTCAGGAAATCGATAAAGGCCTGGCCAGTCGCTTGCTCGAAATCTCGGAGCGGCTCTGGCCAGGTTACTCACTGAATTGCTCGAAGCTGTTCGTTGGAACGCGCCACAGGTACGAGTTCGAGTCGCTACCTTCGTTCTACACGGAAGTATTCGAACTGGGGCCGCACCTAGACCAGGTGCTGGAGGAATTGATCCGGGCACCAACCGTGTGATTTTCTCGCCGGCGAAAATCGCAACGCGATCTGGCTGCAGGAATTTCGCCGTGAAAGCGATCGAGCAAAGCTGCCGGCAGCGACCGATTCCAGATCTGCAGGTTGCTAATAGCAACACAAGGCGCCAGCCAAGCAAGCCGTTTTTTCGCGTCCGCGAAAATCTCACTGCGTTCTGGCTTCCAATCTGGCCAACACATACCCTGATCGCCCCATATCAATCTGCGCATAATGTATATTATGTTAAATTGTGTATTTCCATTGTTGTCACCCAGCTGCTATCCGCTCACTGCTCCATGATTTTCGTGCAACCCGATGCCAGATTTCACAACGTGAAAGTACGCTGAAGTAAATCTTCACACAGAAAGCTCCCTGCTATCCGTTTTGCCTCCGAAAACGCAGTGCCAACCGATTACTTTCATCGCTGGAGTTCAGGATCTAATAGTTGCCCTCACGGCCCTAGGTTCTGTACGAACAGTAATGTCTTAGACACCGCCGCCAGCAGGCCAGCGTGACCATCGCCGCATAGCTTTTCGCGAGCTTGCAGTAGCGGGTCGCCAGACGGCGATGCTCTTTCAACCAGCCAAATAGCCGCTCGATAACGTTCCGTTCGCGATACTTGGGTTTATCGAATAGGCGCGGCAAACCCGGTTTAGGTTTGCGTTTCATGACCCGATAGGGAATCACAGGTTGCATGCGATAGCGGTCACAGTACTGCTGGAGAGACTCCGCGTCGTAGCCCTCGTCAGCAATCAGCTTGCGGCATCGCTTGCGCGGCCTACCTCGTTCAGTGGGAATGTGGACGCCGTCCAGCAACGGCTGGTCGTGGGAGATATCGCTGACTTGTCCGCCCGAAAGGATGAAGTGCAGCGGCACACCTCGAGTGTCGCAGACCATGTGGATTTTCGTTGTTAGCCCACCCCGACTTCTCCCAAGTGCGTGATCCGCCGGTTCTTCCGCCCCCCCTTTTTTTGCCTGCCCCAGATGAGGCTCGGGTCGCTTTGACTGCCGTCGAGTCAATGCACCAGGTGTCCAGGTCGATCAGGCGTTGAGTTTGACGTGCAGACGTTTGAGCATCTTGTTGAAGGTGCCCTGATTTCGCCAATCTCGAAAGCGCTGATAGACAGTGGACCAAGGGCCGAATCGCTCTGGCATGTCTCGCCATGCCGCACCGGAGCAAAGTACCCACAACACGCCATTCAACATTGGGCATGGCAGAATCCTTCGCCTAAAAGGCGAGAACTCTACGTAAAATCCGGCCTCCAGAGGCGCTGGCGACATTTCAAAGGTTTTCATACAAAGCCTAGAGCTCGTGGAAGCCAGTCGAGCCGAACCGGACTGCATTCGTTATGACTTGGCGCAGAGCAGCGCAAACCCCGAGCTGTTTTTCCTCGTGGAGTGCTGGGTCAGCGAGAAGTCCTTAATCGACCATCAACAGACGCCGCATTTCCTCAAGGGCATAAAGGAAATTGAAGCCCTGGCCGCCCACACAGACGTTCAATCCGTTTATTGGGTTGAACCTAAGGGCTAATCCCGACGGAATTGCGCCGGCCAAGCTTGGGTTACCCAAGGCAAGGATGAAAGCCCACCCGCTAAAGGTCTAGGGACAGAGCTACACGCTGGTTTCCAGGGCCATCAGGTGCCAACCGAGGTTGATCCGATCCCCTAATCCACACCTGGACACACCCGCTTTTCTTTCCAGCATACGCACGTCCGGCGCGTCTAAGCTGAAGCCGGGCTTACCGTTGGTGGCTGCGGTGAAGAGAAACGACATGGGGCCGCAGCTTGTTCTGAGCTTGATTTTCCCGCCCTCCTCCCCGTACCGAACGATCTCGTACGGGGCTTCTTGAACTGGCCTAATGATTTTGGACACCTTCATCGGGCGCTATGATGGCGCCCAATTGGAGGCAAAATCAGTGCGTAAATCTTATTCAAGAGAATACAAAGTCCAAGCTGCCGAAATGGTTCTGGATGGTGGCC